>JAATVK010000117.1 GCA_014523485.1 Nitrososphaerales archaeon TH5894 | reverse complement strand
TATACATTAATCTCTACTTCAGTCTCCTTACTAATTTCATGTTCCCTTTCTCCCATCTTTCTCTTTACGGTCTTTAGCATTATGAAAGTATCCCGTTCCATTTCATCGAGTCGAAATGTAATAAATTTCAATGCAGACACCAATTTAGGAATAAAGACATTTTCTATTGCATTAGATTTACGCTTTGTCCTCTCAATCTCATACAAAAGCTTTCTTAATGTTGTCTCTTTCTCTGCAATCTCTAAAACAGTATTATGAATTTTTTGAAATGTCCTTATAGACTCGTTTATTGAGGTAGGAAGCTCTAGTATATGCTCTGCCAGTAATTCTCTTTGACCTCCTACGATCTTTGGAATGTGCACTCCCATAATACTCTTTGACATCACCTGCAAATTTGCAATTTGAGACATTTTCATTGCTTCATTCTCTAGTCGCATTGAACCAGCGAGCATCTCCGCCAACCTAATAGTTTCATACCCTTTCAACAATTCAGATTGTAAGGTTCCTCTAAGAGCCGCAGCAGTCTTGCTGGTATTAAAAAATTCAAGAATTAAGGCTTGACGTTTTAGCTTTAAAAGCTTTAATCCTTTCCTTGCAATAACAATCCTACGCTTGGTGCGAATATACTCAAGGCGAGTTGGTCGGATATTGGTTGCTAATGCCATATTTTCTAGACAGTCACGCTCCTTCCGATTCTTTATCGACTCGTTTTCTATATTTTAGGATAAATTCTGATTTTATACGCTTCATTTCTGATTCAGGGAGATGACTTAACAATTCCCACCCAATATCTAAAGTTTGTTCTATTGATCTATTTTCATCAGTGCCTTGATTGACGAATTTTCGCTCAAAATTATTGGCGATTTTAAGAAACTTTTTATCTGTTTCACTTAACGCCTCCTCTCCTACAATTGCCGACAATGCTCTTGCATCTTTACCTTGGGCATACGTGGCATAGAGCTGATCAGCCAGGTTTCGATGATCTTCCCTAGTTCGACCATTTCCAATACCTTGATTCATTAGACGAGATAGACTTGTAAGCACATCAACAGGAGGGTGGATATTCAATCTGTTTAATTCCCGACTCAGGACGATTTGACCCTCTGTAATATATCCTGTAAGATCTGGAATAGGATGAGTAATATCATCTGCAGGCATAGCAAGTATAGGAATTTGTGTAACAGATCCCTTTCTTCCTTTTATCTTTCCTGCCCGTTCGTAAATTGATGCTAGATCTGTATACATGTATCCTGGATATCCACGTCTTCCTGGTACTTCCTCACGGGCTGCTGAAATTTCTCTTAGAGCTTCACAATAATTGGTCATGTCAGTCAATATTACTAGAACATGCATCTCACGTTCATAAGCAAGAAATTCAGCTGTCGTTAATGCTAATCTAGGAGTTAGTATACGTTCCATGGATGGATCAGAAGATAAATTTAGAAAAAGAACACTTCTACCAAGGGCACCACTTTCTTCAAATTGTTTTATAAAAAAATTGGCTTCTTCACTGGTAATACCCATTGCAGCGAACACAACTGAAAAGTTTTCCGAAGTTCCAAGAACTTTTGCTTGTCTAGCTATCTGGGTGGCAAGTAGATTATGAGGTAAACCAGCCCCTGAAAATATTGGGAGTTTTTGACCTCTTACCAGTGTGTTCATTCCATCTATATTAGACATTCCCGTCTGGATAAATTCAGACGGTTCTTCTCTAGAATAAGGATTAATTCCAGCTCCTACTAAATCGTACTTTTCTTTTGAAATAATTTTCGGTCCCGTGTCTCTGGGCTTTCCTACTCCATCAAAAGTCCTTCCAAGCATCTCATCAGATACAGAGAGCATGGCAGTTTCACCAGAAAATTTAGTTGAAGTTCCTGCTGTGCCTAGACCATAGGTAGGACCAAAGACTTGAATAATGGCTAAGCCCTTTCGAGTATCTAAGACTTGTCCTTGACGACGGTCTCCATTAGCTAGCTTAATTTCAACAATCTCCCCATATGCTGCATCATTTACTCCTTCTACAAATATCAGAGGGCCAGCTATTTTTGATAATGTTTTAAATGCAACATTGGACATTTTAAATCGTTATCTCCATTAACAATTTGTCAAATTGTTGTTTCATATTTATCTCGATCTCCTTGATAAGTTGGTCTATCTGATCTTCTCTAGTCCACTTCATCATGGAAATCTGTTTTCGTACTTCTAGTGATCCCACTTTGGAAGATGAAATGCCTTTTTTTATTGCTTCAGATTCAAGTTTTCCAAAGTTCAAGATAATTGTAAGCATGAGATACTGTTTTTTGATAGAAGAATATGTATCCACCTCATCGTAAGCACTTTGCTGCAAAAAGTCCTCCCGAATTGAACGAGCTGTATCTAAAATACCCTTTTCTGGTTCTGGTAAAGCATCATAACCTATCAATTGCACTATCTCTTGCAATTCGGACTCTCTTTGCAGTATTTCTAATCCTTCTTGTCTTCTTCTAATCCAATCAGAAGATACATTATTCTTGTACCAGGCATTCATTTCATCTGAGTATAATGAATAACTAGTTAACCAATTAATAGATGGAAAATGTCTTCGCGATGCCAAATTTGCGTCAAGTGCCCAGAACACCCTTGTTACTCTCAGGGTATTTTGAGAAACCGGTTCGGAAAAATCCCCTCCTGGTGGGGATACAGCACCAACTAGAGTCAAGGAACCAATTCTTTCTTCTGGAGAAACTACAACTGCCTTTCCTCCTCTTTCATAAAATTCGGCTAACCTGCTTCCAAGATAAGCTGGATATCCTTCTTCACCTGGCATTTCTTCTAATCTCCCCGAAATTTCTCTTAGAGCTTCTGCCCATCTAGATGTACTATCTGCCATTAAGGCCACGTCATATCCCATATCTCGATAATATTCTCCCATAGTAATACCTGTATAGATACTCGCTTCGCGAGCTGCTACGGGCATATTACTAGTGTTGGCAACAAGTATAGTTCGTTCCATAAGTGGTCGTTTCGATTTGGGATCTTCTAATTCAGGAAAAGTAGTGAGAATTTCTGTCATTTCATTTCCTCTCTCTCCACATCCAACGTATACGATTATGTTACTATCAGCCCACTTTGCTAGCTGTTGTTGTGTTACTGTCTTACCACTTCCAAATGGACCGGGGATGGCTGCAGTGCCACCTTTTGCGAGGGGGAAAAAAGTATCAAGAACACGTTGCCCGGTTAGCAACGGAGATTCAGGTGGAAGTTTATGGAGTACAGGTCGAGGTTTTCTTACCATCCACCAATTTGATAACCCTACATCAATAATATCGCTATTTGTTTTTATTTGTGCAACATTCTCACTTACTGTATAATTTCCTTCTGCTATTTCAGATAATTGACCACGAGTACCAAATGGGACAACTATTTTGTGTCTAATTAATGGAGTTTCTTGAACTTCGCCAATTATTTCACCTTGAGAAACATCTTCTCCCTTTTTCTTACTCGGAACAAATTCCCATTTCTTGTGCTGATCTAATGCAGGAATAATTTTTCCCCTACTAATAAAATCTCCACTTTCTTGTCGTAAAATATCTAATGGACGCTGTATACCATCATAAATAGATGTCAGTAAGCCAGGGCCAAGTTGTATTGAAAGTGGTCTTCTGGTGTTAACTATCTTTTCTCCTGGTCTAAGACCAGTTGTATCCTCATAAACTTGAATAGTAGCTTTATTACCCTCAAGACGGATAATTTCTCCGAGAAGACCTAGTTCTCCTATACGTACAACATCGTACATTTGAGCTTGTTCAATATCAGTTGCTACAACAACCGGACCTGATATACGAGAAACAATGGCTGTTGACATATTCTATCTTACTCCCAAACCATCCCTTTTAATATTTAATATTTATTCCCAGTACCCGTCTAGCTAAGGAGGAGATTGATTCTTCCTGTATATTTCCCTTTAATAAAGGCATAAATAAAACCAATGGTTCTATTGATGCTTCAACTTTTTTCCTAAATATTGATGGGAGGTAATCCCGAATAAAGTGGCTTGCAATAATCATTGAATATTTATGTGAAAAGAAAAGACTTTCCATTGTTTTAAAGGATTCATCTCCTCCATTAACTATGAATGTATCATCTACTCCTAAAAGTCGATAACCAATTACAAGTTCACGATCTCCTAGAACAGCTATTCTACTTTTTGATTCTGTATGTTGTTGTTTAGAGGACATATTATTCTGTCTCCAAAATCAGCATAGAAGTTATACGCTCTAACGAAAGATCATAACGCTTTCCATAAGCTATTCTCTTTATGTTATCCCATTCGTACTCTGCAGCAATAATGAAATGAAAGATTGACCCTAGAGAAAGTGAAATATTTTTTAACCTTTTTAAATATGATTTACCTATGAATTTATCAAAAGCGACTTCAAAATCAATGAGACTATGAGTTTTAATATATGTTTCCTTAAGGAGGTCAGCTAAATTATAATGCTTTTGTACTTGACCCACAAACTCTTCAATACTCTTTGATCCAAATATATCAAATAATTCATCTCTAGAAATATTTCCTCCTTTTACAAGGTGTTTATTAATTAATTCCCGCTCTAAATTAGAATCCTTTCCCTTTAAGAGGCTTAATATATTCCTTTTATCTATTTGAACTCTAAATAGATCTCTGATGAGTCCTTCATCACCTTGAAAAAACCTTAATGACTCAATTAGTGTAGTATAATAATATGCTATAAGATCGGCCATCATCGGTCCAAGATCTCCGGTTTTTTGATAAGTATCAAGATGTTGCATCAATATGGGTCCATATCTATACTTGACAAGATGATTTACTACACCATCTACTCCAGCCTGAGATAAAATAATTTTCATTTCATCGTGAGATATATTTCCTGCGGAAATCCCAGCTGGAAAATTTCGACTTGATACAAGGAAAGGTTCAGTTTCGGTAATAGCACGGCCTATTATCTTTGATGAGAGAATTAATTCAATATTATGAATATCCCATTTTAGTAAATAAGCTCTAATTGCATCTCTACCGCTAAAGGGAGTGGATTCAAGAGCAATTTTGTTAATTTCAACAATATGCCTGTTAAGTGCCACTTCTAAAAGCTCAGGGGGTGAATAAAGAGCTGCTGCTCTTTCGATTTCGGGACCATACCAAGTAGGTTCCAGGATCCGGGTCATTTCTGCAACATCTTTAGCATGTACTAAATTTTGAAGAACAGTAGGAGAAATAAAATTGATTGAAAGAGATTTCAAGCGGCCAAACGAAGATGAATACGATGAAGTAGCCATCTTTACTTCATCAATCTCTCTAAAAGAAAATTCTGAATTTTATCTTCATGAGTTCTTAATAGCTCTTCAAAAGTTAAATCAAGCTCCATTGTCTCTGACTTGTTTTCTGCTAAAATTCCCCCAATAGTTTGAATTGATGAACCTGGGGTTATGTTCATTTCTTTTAAAATCATAGTATCATCATTCCGGCAGTGTATTACGATATCCTGACTACCCAATTTCTTCTTAGCATACTTGACCATATTTTCTAAGGTAATTTTATAATCTGGTTTTCTACTATATTTTTTTAATTCCTCTCTTATTGTATTAAATGTAGAATCCATACTTGCATTAATTGCGTCAAAGAGGATTTTTTTTGCCTTTAACCTAGTTGCCTCAATTATTCTAGCTGCTTCCTTTTGGGATTTTGTATTAGCCTCATCCGTATAATGTTGTTGCATTTCTTTGAGTGTACTTTCCTTGGTATGTTGAATCCGTGCTATTTTTTCAGACAATGTAGTATCAAGCAGATCAATTTTTTTTGTTTTTCTTTCCTCGATTTCTTGGATGAATGTATCCAAGCTCATAATTCATCTGTACTCCTACTGTTATAATATACCAAGTAAGAGAATGATTCCTAGTACAAAACCGATGATCCAAAGAGTTTCAGGTATGACAAAGAAGAAGAGTACCTGTCCAAACTTTTCGGGCTTCTCTGCTATTATTCCCATTCCTGCAGCACCAATACCCTGCTGTGCATTGCCAGTACCTATTAGTCCTCCAGCTATTGCGATTGCTGCAGCTATTGCCAATAGTGGCTTTGTTAGTCCCTCGCTTGCAGCCGGCGAGGGTTCAGCTGCGAATACTTGAGTAGAAAATAATGTAAATCCAGCGAGGACGAGTCCCACAATTATTGCACTAATAGACAATTTTGAACCATTATATCGTATCATTATTAGCTAAGGATTATTATAAATAGAGATTTATAAGAGTTTTCTTAATAGTAAATCTCGATTGAATTTTTCATTAGAATGCTAAAGTTCTTGTGATATATGGAATAATTTGCACCTAAAGTGGTATAATTTGAGGATGTATATAAATAATAAATAACTTGAGCTTTTCAAAATAAATAATCTTTATAATATGTATCAAAAAAGTAGTTTTATAAAAAATTATTATTATGATTATTATGATTATGATTATTATTATAATGGATTGTTTATATGTATATTATAATATACAATAATTATTCTAAACACATCAGGTTACAAATTAGTTATTTTCTTATATAGTAAAAATTCTGGGTAGCTAGTAGTGTTGATTATTTGAGCTTAAAAATTGATATGTTGGATGAGATACTAATATAGTAAAGATTAATCAAAAAATGTTTTTTACAAATTAGTAGAGATAAAAATATGGTTAACTCACAAAATAATGAATTACAAGTTATAAAATATCAAATTCTTTGCAAAAACAAACCTCCTCATATCTGTATATTACTTTAATTCTAAATTTTACAAATTAGATTATATTACCCTAAATAAATTAGTTTAAACGAGTATTTTTAAAAATTTAGATATATTTTAAATAGAGGTGTATAATATATATCATTATGAAGGTATTCAAGAGGGTAACCAGAAATGGACCAGATATTTACAGCTGGAGAGATATGGTATTGGGTTCAGCTATTGTAGTTGCAGCGTTCAGTATGTTTTATGTATTTATAATGTTTGTTACTGGCGGTTTGTCTAAATAAATAAATTACATCTTAAACTAAAAAATCAAATTTTTTATTGAAGAGATAATTATAATAAAACAACACTTTTTGCTAAGCGCTTCCAGTTTTATTTTGATTTTATTCTAGGAACCAAAATTTTTATCTATTTGACTTTTCAAATAATATAGTTCTGAACGGAATGATATTAAATTCAAATGGGTTGCAATTACCCATTCTTGATTATACGGCATAATATCTTTATTAGATGTTATTTACAATCGAAATTCTTAATTTTTTACAAATTCTTCCTGAGTATTTAGAATAATTTAAAAAAGTCTTTCCTATAATTAATATTTAAGATATTTAGAATATGCTTTGAAGAGATAAATTAATAATTTTTTAAATAATTGTATTTTTTAATGGTTTTGATAACTGCCGTAACGAAGTTAAGACGACTTATATGTATATATTAAAAAATTAAATTGATTCCTCTAATTTTTGTTCATTTTATTATTTTATATTGTGTTTGTTGTTGTTATTATTCTTTATAAAATTGTTATCACATCAAAGTGAACTTTATCATATTCAGATAATATAAAAAATCATTTTACATAAATTTCATATCACTACATTTGGAAAATTATATTTGTAAAATTATATTTGTAAATGATGGTCAAAAACTTTATTTACATCATAAAAATGCTAAGAAGAAATATTAAATATTAAAAGATACTAGATATTTGCAATAGAAATAGTAGAATGATTAATACCAAATCATGCTATAATTTTGATAATTACTATCTATTTATTTTATTTTATGTGTCTTCAATACTTTCTTACGCATATCTTTTATTTGCTTTTCAAAGTTAATTAAATCAGCTGAATGATACTCAATGTTTAACTTTTTAGATAATAATCTGATAATTCTTCGTTCTATAATCCTTTTACCTCCATCAATGGCAAAATGAAGTGCCTCACTGAGGGCCTTTGGATCTTGTGATGTATTTTCTATTACAATAGAATATTTTTCTTCTATATAATCTTGCACAATTTTGGAAACATCTTCGCCTAAAATTAGCATTCCTTCTTTTACTGCATTTGAATAGGCTTGTTCGAAAAAAGTAATATTAGTTTCTCTTGAATCGTTATTGTTATTAACTTTGTGTATCATAATATTCCTCTCTTATTATAATAATGCATTATTTCTGTATGACATGTTTTTTATCTACGACATGATTTTTATCATCAATACCTAAAGGTTTCTTTGACTTTATTTTTCTGTTTTTTCTTTTTATTATTTCGGTATTTAGGATTTCAGTTTCATCTCTATCAAATTCTGATAAGAGTGTTTTGGTTGCAGCTCGTTGTTGGGCTGGTATTTCATCTTCAGTTTTCTGGGATTTGCGATAAATTTGTTGATTAATATCTGATAATGTTCCTTCATAATGATGCATAGGGCCTATCATTTTCAATCCCTCCTCAGAAATAACAAATTCTAATATTGAATTGTCATGCTCAGATGCTCTCAGTTTTAAAAAAAACATGCTTCTTTTCATTTTAAATTTCTCTTCGATATATTTGAGAATAATAATATTCTGGAAAAGGGATAAAACTTTGGGCATACTAGCTTGATGTGGCTCAGCTAAGTGACTATTTTGATAGGTTATCATTACCGTTAAATGGTATTTTTGTAATAAACTTACTAGTCTTTTGGTTATCACGTACATTTCATCTTTGTAATAATTTTCAAATGAGGATAAACTATCTATTACTACACGCTTCGGCCTTGTCTTTATAATTTGTTTTTCTAATTCATTTAGAATTTCATCTGGACTTTGATTCTCAAGTAAACTAGTTAGTACAACTAGACCATTTCCAGTAAGATTATCTAAATTATGATTAGCTACACCAGGAGATCTTTTTAATTCTTCGTAAGTTTCTTCTAGTGTTAAATAAATGCCAGGTTGTCCATTAATAACTCCTTTTACAAGAAATTCCAATGCAAACGTTGTCTTTCCTACCCCAGAATCACCTATGATAGCAGTTATTGATCCTTCTAGTAATCCACCTCCTATTCTTTCATCCAGTCCCATAATACCTGTTTTAATTCTTGTAGAAGAACTAACATTATACAATTCTATAGGTTGTTTGGGTAAAACTATCATTCCATGCTCTTTAATGAGAGCAATATGTGGTTGTCTATCAATTAGTGTAGTTCTCATTTTAATTACTTTTACTATAAATGGGGAAGCATTACTAATCCCAGGTTCCAATTTTATTATTCCATCTGCTACGAATTCTTCAAATCCTGAACCTATGTGACTAGTTCCACTTGGAACCTCTCCTATTACCATAGTAGTTACTCCTTGTGCTCTAAGCATTTTACCTAAAACCACATGTAATGCAATTCTAGCCTCATTTAGATTTAGAAAAGATTGAACAATGGCAGTAAATGAATCAATCACTATTCTTTTTGCATTTGTTTCTATAATTGTGGCTAAAACTTCTTCTAATGCATCTTGAATTCCTTGTTGTGTCACAGCGGAAAAATCTAAAAAAGAAAACTTGTTTTGCTCTTGAAATTCTTTAAAGTTCATACCTAATCGACCTGTATTGTTATAAAATGAATAATCAGCTTCAGAGAATGATACATAAATTCCATTTTCATTTTTAGTTAATCCGTCATAAAGAAACTGAGAAGTTAGTACTGTTTTTCCAGTACCTGGATTCCCAGCAATTAGAACAGTAAAACCCTTGGGAATTCCGCCTTCTATTAGACTATCAAGACCAGTTATCCCAGTAGAAATCCGTTCTAGCATCATAATGAAAATATATAAAAATAATATTAAAAGTTATGTAATTATCTTTGAGTATTCATATGGCGTTACAACCTTATAATAAAAATTCCGGAAGATAGAAATTCCTTAGCTCGAAAAAAACTCTTTTTTTACATTTTAATATAATTAAGGTCTCGCAAACAAATTTGGTTTGTAAATACAATAGATTTTGGATGGAGAAACCTATGAGTAATGAAATTAAATTTGAGATTTCTTATTTTCAAAAGTATTTAATATTTTGATTGATTCTTTATTCAATAATGAACTTTTAGATTTAAATTATCCTTAGCAAGAAACAGTAGTATGTCTGAAGAAACACAACAACAAAATCAGATTACACCACAACCAAACGATTTTCAAATACGAGATGCAATATATATTGGAAAAAAACCATTGATGGCATATGTTACCTCAACTTTAATTCAATTAGCAAATCAGCCCACTGTAACCATTAAAGCGAGAGGATTAAGTATCGGCAGAGCCGTTGATGTTTCACAAATTATATTGAAACGAATGGAGAATGCAGGCTACACTATTGGTGATGTAAAGATCGGTTCAGAGACTGTACAATCAGAAGATGGAAGAACAAGAAACGTCTCTACAATCGAAATAGTA
>JAATVK010000116.1 GCA_014523485.1 Nitrososphaerales archaeon TH5894 | reverse complement strand
TCTTGTTATTGCTGATGAGGATTCTAATAAAACAAGGATATTGGGGTATGGTGCTGATGAATTTGGTCTTAAACCTATGAGTCCAGAAAATATTGCTGATAAAGTTCTAATGTTAATGTCTAGAGAAACAGTAATGGAAAATAGATAAGCGATTCATTCCTGATTTTTCTCTTAAATATAATAATTCCATAAATCTTTATATCAATAGTTCTCAATCGGTCTTTAATTTCTTATGGATATATTATTGCTAATTATATTTTTTTGATAATACGAATAAAATCATCAAATTGTATGATACAAAATTTTTAATACAGTTTTGATGCTTCTGCTAAATTTTTATACCAGAATTACATTACTGATATTCTTCTGTTTTTATTTTCAACTTTATAGTCTTATCTTTATTTGTTCGCGTTTAAAATATTCTGATAATGAATTAAACATTCTAGCAAAATCGTGAATATCTACTTTCATAACCATTGAATCATCTGTAAAACTATTATGTAAATGTATATAGAATTCTCCTTCTTTTTCTATCAATAACATTTCAATATCATTTTCAAAATCACCACTTTCAAAAACAATATGGGGAATTTGTGGTTTTTGTTCTGTTGACATTTTATGAATCATAACGTAATCTACTATATATTATATACTACGTTCTTACTTATATTTTCTATTTCTTAGATTAATGGGTAAAAGGCTCATCATAATATTTGATCAAAATAAAATATTTTAAATTCTTTTTTTAACAATAAAAATATATTGCTATTTATGAATATTAAAATTTATTAAATAGATGGTAATTTTTTTAGGATTTTGGATCTTCCCAAGTTTATGATATTCTATTTTTTATTTACCTCCTCAGTTCCAAACGAGACCTCAGAAAATAAGAATTAATTAAATTATTAATTATTAATACTTGAATTATATACATTAACCATGTGAAAATCCTTTATTTCTTAATATTTTATCTTCTTCTTCTGATTTTTGATGTTCATATAGATCCTCTACAGTATTGAAAATTATACCACATTCTTTACATCTGAGAGTTTCACTCGATGTCATTAGTATAATATAATTTACATACTATATTAACAATATACAAATGATCATAAAAGAATATTTGTTATTGTCACAACAGTTTATTAGATAAAAATAAATTCTTGAAAGGAGGAGATATGAGGATACATATCAATAGAGTTTAGGTCGTATTTATTGAAATTTTACTTTACCATCATCCCAAGTAGAGAAATACAGGGGGGAGATTTCTATTGCTACTGATTCGCCTCTTTTAGCAAGATTAACCAATTCTTTTGCCATTGGATGTTCTAAATTACCAAGATATTTCTTCATATTTCTTTCACAAATTGGAACAATACTATCAATATCTTGGATAATGGCTACCTTTGCTTTTCCCCTCACTCCTTTATATGGTATATTGGGCTCATCTACACAAAAATATACGATTTTATTATTTTCTAAATTCTTTTTTTTCTTTGAATGTTTAGATGTCTCGATATAAAATTTTTCTTTGGACGGATCAAAATAGTACCATACAGGATGAATATTTGGTTCTTTCTTTTCATCTAAAGTAGCAATATAGATATTTCTTCTTCCACTAGTAAGAAATGATATGGTTTCATCTTCTGTCATTGGTTGACTGAAACCTGGTCCAGCATTCAATATTTTCATATTGTATCTTTTATAATAATATAATATTAAGATGTTGAATATAGATAATCAAAAATATTCTCTTTCTAATGATCTAAACCAATAATCGAATCAACTATCTACCAAACTATTGTATATAATAAATTCACATAGAATAAAAAAGTTGAATATATTATTTGAAAAAAAGGGTATTATTAATTTTCAAGAAATGTATTCTTTTTTTAATAATGGATTATGTATAATTCAACATTCAGGTATTGGTATCAAATAACAACTTTTGTTTTTACGAAAAAAGATATAATTTTATTTATTTTAACTCCCACATAGCAAAGATTCCTTTTTCATCTATTAGTGCTTTATAAACTCCTACAATATTCTCGAGAAATTCCAGGTTTCCTGTTGCGTTTGCGTCAAAGAATGCTGCACCTAGGTGTCTTGTTACATTCTCTTCAATTTTTATTATTGCTTCAAAAGAATAACTTGCACTACCTTTTTCAGTTTAAGTAAAAAGTGCTCTGCCATCAGTAATGGAACTAGTACCATCTTCTCTTGGTACTATAACACCATTTCCAGTTGCGAATATTTTTATAACATTTAAAGTTCCGTTACCTGAAAATGAATATACAGAACTGGTTAAGTTATTATCATTATCATTTTGAAATTTTGGAACTGTAAATATTTCTGCATACATGGGCTTACCCAAAGTTAGATTCATTTCTTTTATATCAATAAAATCAGTTAGATTTTCTTCTTTGCTGTGGATATCCGAACTCATCTGTAAAAGAAAACATAAATAAAGGACTAGTCGCTATTGTCGCTAACACTAAAATAGAATAGAGAACATTCATTTGATATGCCATTCTATCATAAAAGTTATTAAATATATTGAAAATAGATGTAAAAAAAACTATTACTCATTTTCTCAAAATATTAGATCTTTTTCCTCTTATTCCGGATATGATTATTTCTATACCTTGAATAACTAGTGCAATAGCTATTGCTATGATTAATATGATGAAACCTATTTGTGGAGCGGCCAAAACAAATATTCCTAAGGCTATAGAAACTATACCTGTAGCTAATTTAATAATTTTATTTTCCTTTTTGCCACTCTTATTAGTTCTACTACCTATTATTCTAACGATACCATTGATCAAAAGAGCTATCCCTATCATAAAAATTAAAAATTTTACACTCTCTACGGGATTTAAAATAGTGAAAATACCAAATCCCAAAATGACAGCTCCTAATACTATACTAATAATACGAGATTTTTTTGATAAAGAAGGTACAATAATACCTGTAAAAATATTTTCAATACCAACTATTGATAACGTAAAAGCAACTAATGTAATAGCCATCGATGGTCCAATCTTTGGTATTGCTATAGCTAAAATTGATAAAATAATTGCCAAACTACCTATTCCTATCTGTGTTGCCCTTATCCAATTAGGTACTGAAACTTCTTGTGTCATAAATGAGATTTCTTGATTATTGATCTGGATCTTATTATTTAATATTTCTATTGCATTATATTTGATATTTTTTATTTTTAACAGAATATTGTAATCAACCTTTTGTGACAGATTCAAATCTGATAATAACAAAGCAATGCGTTAATAGGCGAAATAGCGAGATTATTCTAAATGAAATTCAGAATATGAATCCTCTCTACCAGAATATGAATCCTCTCTACGTTTTAGACAGTATGATAAAATGTATTATGATATTAGGAACATATTTATAGTAATTTTTGGTTTTTCCCGTTTTTATTTTATATTTGTAAGTAAAAACCTTGGAATTTTACCATATAATAAAATATACTACTGATACATACAACAATATGTTATAATATCATATTATAACTATACTGTAAATGATTAAAAATATATTGTAATTTTAAATAATCTATGAGAAATGTAAATATACAAACAATGCTCATATAATCGTATGAGTAGTACAAGTGAGAATAAGTTACATGGTACAATAATGGTTGAATGTAGAGGAAAGAGTCGTGCCATGATAATGAAAAATGTTACTAATATACCGAATGTTGTTCGTGTATCAAAGACAGAAGATGATGCAAATGGAGGGATTTTAGTTACTGTTCACGGATCTAAAGATGATATCAAAAAAGTTAAAAATCAAATTTGGGAACTTGATGATAATAAAAATATTAAAATAAATTCAATTAACTATAGTTATAGTTAGTATTAACTTTATTATATTTTAAAATTTCATAATATACATTAATGCATTGGGAGATAGAGGTAATTATAAGAGTTGAAGATGTAGAAATAGACTACATAATTGAAGGATTATTACTTCATCACAGCATAACAGATATTGAAAATCCGTCAAGCATATGGATTAAAGAAAGAAAAGAAAATGGGAAGATTGTCGAGGAAAATCTGCTTGACAAGCAGTATAACTACCGTATTGAATTTAAAGCGATAGTTTTTTCTACAGAAGAACAAGAAAGTCTTAGACGTTATATCACTCGAATGAATGGAGTAGATTCTAAAAAGATGTTATTTAAAACACTCACTGGAAAAGAAAAGGCAAGTAAGGCAATATCTGTAGCATCAATTTCTGCTATTATTGTATTTATAATCATATTCAGTCATGAATATATAGTTTCACTTGCTCATAATGGGCATATTGAATTGAGTCATTTTTCTACGATTATAGCCTTTTCACTAGCAGGCGCAGGAGCAACATTTTTTATAGACTATTTAATAGTGTGGAAAGAAAAGTTTGGTGGTCTGAAATTTTAATAAATGAAAAGGATCTTATTTCAAAATACAAACTAGAAATTAGAAGAAAATAACTCAACAATTTATTGTGAAATATGCAGTGAAAAATCAGCACTAAAACCAAGTATAAATGAATATTATAAAAAATGGTGCTATCAAAATCCACTATACATGTTCAAACCATATTGTAGATCTTTATAATAAAATAATTAAAGATATATAGAGAATAAATAAAAAATCTATTTTATTTATTGAAAATCTTTAAAGTATTCTATAGAATCGCTATTACAATTGATAGTCAACTAATAATTTTACAATTTAGATCTTACTTAAAAAACTTATTTTGAAATTATACTATATCATAATTCTCATTAGTTCATTCTTATTAAATATTATTTTTGTAAAATTAATTAAATAATATAATTACCAAGTCATCAATATCACGAATATCATTATTTTTATGATATAATATGGATACTTTAATTCAAAAATGAAAATGAAAACATTTATAAAAATAATATTTCTGATGATGGGTACAGACAGTTAGCTATTATCAAAAATAAAAAAACTATTTAGGATTTTAACTATTAAATCAATGATTTGCGATACCATAAATATAGACGTAATTAGGATAAATGGGTCAAACGAACAGGATGGGATTCTTTTAAATATGAAAAAAGAGGTCAGAAATATTATGACATATTACCATCATTATATTACCCAAATCAGACCTTCGGGGCACTTAAGAAGTGCTGGCTAGGATTTACAATTGCCAAAAAACAAGCATGAAGATAATAAAATTGAAATGTATGCACTAAGAATCCAAAAATTAGAAAAGCAATTGGGAAGAGAAATTACAGATTTTTCGAATTGGGGAATTATAAATAAAACTCAGTACCAATCTTGATTTTTACTTTTTTAAAATGTTATCGTTAAATAGCGATTTTCTTAATTTTCAGATATGAATAATTATATTAGAAGGTATGGTATTGTAATTTTATTTGTTATATTATAGGTAGCGCTACCGTGCTACCCTCCATTGTTAATTTATTCCATACAAAGAGACGCCGGGAGTGGGACTCGAACCTCGAAGCAGTAGTTCGGGGTTTATAATTTGACCAGATGATAAATATGTTATAGATGTCAATGCCGTTGTTATCAGAGACAAAAGATATTACAATAAAAAATATTGCTTTTTATTGTTATTATTTGTCTTCATAATGAAACAAGTTACTTGAACTATTTAATGCATTAATATAATTTGTATGAAAATTCAAACTATTAGCCGAGAATGCACATTTAATTTGTAAATATTTTAACTACATTCATAATTTGCTCTAAAATGAACATTCCCACTATCACTTACATAAATATTACCATTCAGATCAATTGTTATATCATGTGGAATTAGAAATTGATCATCTTTACACCCAAGTGATCCCCACATAGTAAGAAAATTACCGTTACTATCAAACTTTTGTATTCTTACGTTTCTAGTATCTACTACGTAAACCTTACCCTGTTTATCCACTGCAATCCCATGGTCTTCAATAAATTGTCCTTTGTTACTTCCTTTAGAACCCCACATTGTAATAAAGTTACCATTACTGTCAAATTTTTCAACTCTTGAATTATCTCTACCATCAGTTACATAAACATTATCTGCTGAATCCAAGATAACATCATGAATATGAACAAATTGTCCAGCTTTGGAGCCATATGAACCCCATTTCTTTATAAAATTGCCATCGTTATCAAACTTTTGCACTACAGGGTTTTCTTGA
>JAATVK010000115.1 GCA_014523485.1 Nitrososphaerales archaeon TH5894 | reverse complement strand
TGGAATTGCTATTGATTTTCTTTTTGATTGAAATGCTAGTCAACAATTATACTCTCTCTATCATGTTCTCTTAGTCTATATACAAATATTCATAAAAAAATACATCGATCTTTGTATTTAGTAGTTACAGTTTCAATTCGTTCAAATTCTTATCTATTAACTGAGAATTTATATAATTTGTAAACCTTAATGTTTATAAACTTAGAATGAATAATATTATTTATGAATAAAATTATAGAAACCATTGAGAAAGAAATATCGAGTTGGCCTTATGTTACTGCTGGACCTCATAGATTTGGTGGTATAGAATTTCGTCTTAACAAAAAAGAAATGGGCCATATACATAGTGGAGGTTTAGCTGATATACCATTTCCTATGAATATTCGAGATGAGCTTGTTAACTCTGGGCGTGTTAAACCTCATCATGTGCTACCACAATCAGGATGGGTTAGCTATTGGTTTCATAATAGCGAAAAGGAGGACATCCTAGCAGTAATTGAACTATTTAAATTGCGATATGAACAACTCAAACCCAAAGCTCAGATTAGGGCAATCTGACCGAAAATAGTAAGAATTTGTGGTGATACACCTTGGACTTGCCGTGGAATGACGAAAGATCAAACCAATTTATAACAAATGTAGGTTTGATTACAAGCGAAGGTCCTTTTGGACCAAATGTGATGGCCTGTGAATGGACACATCATATATCCTACCATCCTGGTTTAATAGCTGTTTGTATCAGAGCTGATGATGCAACTCATGAGAATATAAAACAAACCAAGGAATTTGGAGTAAATCTATGTGCTACAGATCAATCAGTGATGTCAAGCATAGCAGGCGGTTACAGCGGTAGTAATTACGACAAGATCAGTGCATTAAAAGAGCTTGGTTTTGAATTTTACAAAGCCGAGAGAATAACGCCTATTATGATAAAAGGAGCTGCAGTGAATATCGAATGTGTACTATCTAAAGAAATTATTATAGGTGACCATACTACCTTTGTTGGAGAAGTCATTGAAGCTTCCAATAATCCTGACAAAATACCGCTTGCCTATTATGGAGGAAAGTATTGGACTATAAATACAGATTTAATAAAGCCATCTGTTAGAGAGCGAGAAAGGATAAAAAAAGTAGTTGAAAAATATAGAAATGATAAAAAGATAACATACTAAAGAGAGATAGATTTTCTTTTCAATGACGACAATAATCGCTGGAATGCAAAATTCAGTTCTTGTGCTTGAATCTTCAAAGAGTGGATGGAAAACTTATGAAAATTTGAAAGGAAGTCATCCACAAGGTATAGCATTAGATCGTTTAAATCCAAGCAGAGCGTATTGTGGGACTCTTGGAGACGGTTTATGGAAAACTGATAATAGTGGACAAACTTGGGATAGTATTGGAAAGAATGGAATCTCCATTTCGAATATAATGTCGGTTTCAGTTAGCCCTTTGAAAGAGAGAGATGAGAGATTCAGTAAGGTATACGTTGGAACCGAACCTAGTGCATTATATTCATCAATTAATGGAGGTGAATCATGGGAAAAAATGAGTGATCTGAACACATTAAGGTCTTCTAAATCATGGAGCTTTCCTCTTAGACCTTGTACTCATCATGTTCGTTGGATTGAGCCAGATGTAAATAATTTAAACTATATTTTTGTTGCCATAGAAGCAGGAGCTCTTGTTCAGAGCCGTGATGGTGGCAGAACCTGGATAGACCGAGTGAAGCGAGGTCCTTATGATACTCACACTTTGGCAACTCATAGGAAAGCACCTAAGCGGCTGTACTCTTCTGCAGGTGATGGTTATTTTGAAAGCTTTGATTATGGAGAATCTTGGATCAGTCAGACAGAAGGACTTAGACATCATTATCTTCATGGACTTGCTATAGATTAATCTGATCCCCAAAATGTGATTGTATCAGCTTCGTTATCTGCTAAACAAGCACATTCTATTGAAAATGCAGAGTCATTTGTATATAGAAGGTCAGCAGATGACCAAAAGTGGAAGGTTGTTTCAAAGGGTCTTCCCGAATCCAAAGGAACAATAATTATAATTCTTGCCTCAAATACAATTAACAGTGGAGAATTTTATGCTCTCAACAATCGTGGAATATTTATCTCTAATGATTCAGGTATGTCTTGGTCAGCGCTTGATATCCACTGGCCCAAAAGGTATAACTCCGATTAACCTGAACCAATATTTGTTTAAGATAATCTTGAATAAAAAGATAAGGGATTGAAAGGGATTGAAAGGAACAAATCTGCATGTAATGTTAAATTCATCCCAATTCAAAAGGTAAATGAGACTTACTAACGTATCTTAAATAGCTTGTATTATACAGATTTATAATAATTTTAAGTCTTTACTAAAAATAAATAACTTTGATAACAATTACAAGTATTTCCCATAGTTGTATGTCTAGGTTAAGCATAAATTTCTTGTTTTCTACCTATAATACATGAATATATATCCTCCAATAGAACAAAGATTTTCACCTTTTGAATTTTATTCACTAATGAGAAAAAATAATCCTGTAGCCTTTGATGAAGGAAATGGACAATGGGGATTATATCGTTATAATGATATTGAAAAAATATTAAAAGACCCGATAAAATTTTCATCTAAATTCGGACCATTTCAAGTACCCCAAGAATTTCAAGAAAATCTTAATCGTCCAAGTCTTTTAAATACAGATCCTCCATATCATAGAAAACTTCGTAGTATTGTTGATACATTATTTGTTCCCATAGAGATATCAAAATTAGAACCACATATTGAAAATATTGCAAATGATCTAATCGATAACATTATTGAAAAAGGTAATACTACGATGGACTTAGTCACAGATTTTGCTTATCCATTACCTGCAACTGTAATTGCAGAACTATTGGGAGTACCATCAGAAGATCGGGATACTTTTCGTCAATGGGCAGATAATATAGTTAGCCTTGAAATTACTAGTAATATTGATATTGATTCTATTAGAAAGGCAGACAAAACTGTATCTGATATGGACATTTATTTTAGTAAATTAATAGAGAAAAAAAAGAAAATACCAACCAATGATCTTATTAGTCATATCATTAGCGCTAAAGTAGAAGGACATTCTTTAACCGAAAAAGAAATATTTAGTTTTTGTAGTCTACTTTTAAATGCAGGACATGTTACTACCGTTAATCTAATAGGAAACTTAGTTTTCTCATTACTTGAAAATCCTCAAGAATTTAAACGATTACAAGAAAATCAAGATTCTCTAATTAAAGCTGCCATAGAAGAGACTTTACGTTATCGATCACCAGTACAATTCTTATTTCGTATTGCAAATGCTGATGTAACTTTATTTGAAGGAAGAGAAGAAAAAGGTGTACAGAAACAAAAAATATACAAAGGTCAAGGAATTACATTATTTTTGGGTTCTGCCAATCACGATGAATCAATATTTACAGATCCTGAACGATTTGATATTACTCGTAAAAACTTACGTCATTTGGGTTTTGGAACGGGAATCCATTTTTGTTTAGGAGCCGCTTTAGCTAGACTTGAAGGACAAATAGCATTAAGAATAATTCTTAAAAGATTTAAGAGTCTTGAATTCAATTTTGATAATAGTGATAGACAAGATCTATATAAAAAAGTTAGTCCTCTCAAAAGTTCTTTTTTACTTGGATTATCACATTTGCCTTTACGTTTCCAACCTCTAAATAGTTGATAAAATTTGGACATATTCATTTAATTTGATCACCTTGTATTGCATACAGTATAGAACCAATTCAATAAAAACTCACTTTACAATCATAAAAGGAGCTATAATACAAAACTTCCATTACATCTCAGTCTACATATTTAGAATACACATCTTTGTTTGCTAATAATATTTAAAATAAGATATTTAGCTAATGAAATGATAAAAGTTCAGATATACGCTATATAGGGTCATATAGGGTCATGCTATTGGATATTGTTTTATATTCAAGAAATAATAAATATTAAATTAATCTTCCTCTTCTTCAGAGTCTTCCTCTGCTTCTTCTTCTCCTTGTGGAGTTTGAGCTTCCTCCTCTTGTTCTTGTTGGGCTTGTTCTGTTTGTTGTTCTTCTTCTACTGTAATAGAAACAGTAGCCTCATTAGAATCTACAGTACCATCGTTTACAATAAATGTAAAATTGTCCTCTCCGGAGTAATCCTCATCAGGAGTATAGGTTACTGTGTTGGTAGATGGGTTCACATTCCCTAATTGACCGTTAGAAGGTTCATCTACGATTGTAACTAACAAATTATCTTCATCTACATTATTTGCATTTAATTTGATATTCAACTGCTGATTCTGTGTTGTACTAACAGAAGTATCTTGAGCAGTAGGTACTGTATTAGGTGATTCTTCTCCTTGTGGAGTTTGAGCTTCCTCCTCTTGTTCTGTTTGTAGTTCTTCTTCTCCTTGTGGAGTTTGAGCTTCCTCCTCTTGTTCTGTTTGTAGTTCTTCTATATCTTGAATTTCATCTTCAGTTTCTGGATCCATCTCTAGAAGTTCAGATGGTTTTCCTTCAACAGCATCTTCTGTTGTTATTGCAGTTTTATTGTCAGTAGGAGCTGTGGCTTCTTCTTCAACAGCATCTTCTGTTGTTATTGCAGTTTTATTGTCAGTAGGAGCTGTGGCTTCTCCATTTGCGGTTTCATTAATAAATGATTGAACATCAACATCAGGAGATTCAGATTCTGAAATTTCATCTGCTTGTTCTATTTCAAAATCATCTTCAGTGACATTTAACGGAAGTTCCTCTTCTTCTGAAGTGCTAATTGTTTGGTTATCAGGTTCCGGTGCTACTTCCTGAGCATCCAATATTTGCTCTAGGTTTTCATCTTTAAATTTTATTATGGATGAGTCTGGTGAAGGAACAAATTCCTCATCACCAATAATAGTTTCATTTTTTACAATTTCTTCAACTATACTAGAAATTGGATCAATATCATCATCGATTGTTTCTTCTTGACTTAATGCAGTTAATCGATCGGGTTCAATAGCATCAATATTATCACTTAAGAATTCATCACGTTCTTGCTTGGTCAATACTGGAAGGTCATCTCTATCAATTTCTTCTTCTTCTTCGTCAGCTTCAACTTCCTCGTCATCGAATTCAAAATTATTTCCAGGTAGCGAACCTAATCTTTCTGAGGAAGATGGAGGTACAAATGGAGCGAATGTTCCTTTGAAAGATTTATCCGCTTGACCCAAAACAGGTGTATGCGTTAAATCAGGTAGGATCAGAAGGGAGACAGTTACAAATAGTATAGCCAAAACAAATAACTTTAATTTCATCATTTTTTAATATGAAATGAAAGTATATATCTTTAATATAAACAATACTTGTTTTCTTGA
>JAATVK010000114.1 GCA_014523485.1 Nitrososphaerales archaeon TH5894 | reverse complement strand
CAATAAATATAATCTCAAGACGCAACAAGATTTTTTCATCACTAAAAAAGAAGAACACACGAAAATAAAATAATGGCAATACAGGTAGAATTAAAAATAAAAAGTTATCAATAATAGGGTCTGTTGTCTGTTAAATGCCAGCAATCTAATAAATCATAAGCTAGCATCGAATATGAGGGTATACAATACAGCACTTGAACAAACACATGATAATCTAAAGACTTACTAAGAACAAATACCAGTTACGTAAAGTCAGGTAATAGACATTTAATATTTAACCTAGTTCAATAATCTTTAATTATAAAAATATGTTCTTATCAAGCTTCTAAGTTATATATTTGTAATCAAACATTATATTATGAGTAGTGATAAAAACATTCCAACCTCCGATGGAAAAGAAATTATAAATCCTGATGGAAGTAGTATATCAGAAATCGAATCCGAAAATCACGAACCTAAAGAAATAGAAGATTATCATATTTCAAAAGATACCATCCCTTCTTTTAAGAAAATACTAGTTACTGACGATGGAAAAGATATCTCAAATAAAGCACTTAATTATGCTGTCGCTTTATCGAATTCTACAGGCGCAGAATTGCACATACTACATATACTAAAAGACGTTGAAAAATATGGAAATATTTCCTTAGAAGGGTCACATGAGATATCACAAGTGGATAATAAAGACTTTCATAGAAATATCAAAGGTGATGTAATAGATGCTATGGAAGAAAAAATAAAGAGATGCCAAGAAGCAGGATGTAAAAATAAAGTTTCTTATAAATTTCTGACTGGTAATGTAGTTAATGAAATAGCGAATGAAATTAATAATAATAACTATGACTTGGTCGTTATGTTAACTTCTCATATAGATTCTTGGTTTAGCTCATTATTTAGTGATGTGAGAAAAATAATTACTCATATGAGTAAACCTGTTTTGATAATACAATAAATTTAAATTATTTCTTTTTATCTATTTATTTTCTTCTTTTTTAGATACTTAACTACTGACCAAGCAACTTTCTGAGCGACCCAATTAAACTGCTTTGTCTGGAGTTCTGCCTGTAGTAGGGTTCTACCATATTTTATTTAGTTTTTTGGAAATATGCCTTTATAGTTGAGTTTATAACAACAAATAAAAATTAACAGATGAAAGTGGGATTTGAATCCTTCTATAAAATGGGACTGGTATTTCAACATCTTACACTATTATTATATTACAGCAAACTCATTGTCAAAAATAGTCATCTTCAAATTTTGAAAACATATTTATTATTTTATTTTTACATTCTGAACAAATAGTACTATTTCTTTCAAATGGTTGTTCATCTTTATCGAAGTCAGAAGTAATTTTTAAATCAACTGTATAGCATTTGTCCGAATTATTACCACACATTTCACAATCTGTCATTTTGAATTAATAACAATAAATAGATTAATCCGTCTCTTTAGGTTTTCTATTTATCTTTTTAGGTACTCATTCCAGACCAAGAGTATTAAACTGATAAGGTAGTTTTATGTACTGTTAATGAAATTCTACTTGGGTAAAATGATATGTTCAAAGATGTTATCTTCATTGAGTTTTCTTCTGAATTCATTCTGTACAGATAATTATTCATGACCCTACAAGAATTCATTATTAAGATTAAGAATCACTTTGGAGAGAAAGAGAGAGGTCCAGGCTTTAGCAACATGAGGTGTATAAAGATAATATTGGTTTTGCCAATATGATTGCAGATGCGTTTATTTGGCATTTAATTCTGATTTGTTAAATGATAACATAGTTTTTGTGAATAAGCTTAGTGGTATGACATTCTTGTTTCTTTTAAAATTGAAACTAGGTCAGAGTAGCTAAAAGGTTTTAAAATCACATCTTGGCTTTTTAGACCAATTGAATCTATTATATTGCTTATATTATCTAATAAATTGGTTGTAGTTAATATTATTCTTTTATGTGGTAATCTATCACGAATCTTTCTTGCAACTTCAAAACCTGAAATGTCAGGAAGATGCGTGTCTACTATAAAGATATCATAGTCGTTGTCGTTGTCGTCGTCGTTGTTGTTGTTGTGTCTTCTCTACTAGAATGTATATTTTCTAAGCATTTGTTGCCATTTTGTACAACCTTCACATCTGATATTGAAAAACCATACAGTTTTGTATAAAGAGAATAAAGAAACTGAATATCTGGGTTTGGTTCGGCTATAAGGATTCGTTTAGGTTTTTTTTCTTTCTTCTTTTGGTTTTCTGTGGATTGTTTTAAATCAATCATTACTATATTGTATATCTCGTTCAGATACTGTCTTTTGTATCTGATAATAAAGGTGGTTGTTTTGTTGATGACTAGTTAGTATTTACCTCTTTATTGTAGCTATTAACTGATTGTTCTTTTACTGATTGTATGAAATTGGTGTTTGTTTTTGTTAAAGCCTTTAGATTATCACGTGTTTGTTCAAGAGCTGTATTGTATACTCTCATATTTGATGCTAGAGCATTGTTTATTAGATTGCTAGTATTTAATAGGTAACTTGTAAAGTTATTTACCGCTACTGAGTGATTTTCCGCAATTCTTTATGGATTATACAAATCTCATACACCACTACTATTTCTGTCTAATTGTGATTGAAAAGAGCCTATTACTTGTTTGTCTGCTTCGATAAAGTCAGAAGCAATATCTAAGCTATATAAACCCATGTATTAATGACTAGCATATAGTCATATTCTTGT
>JAATVK010000113.1 GCA_014523485.1 Nitrososphaerales archaeon TH5894 | reverse complement strand
TTTTATCTTAACAAGTTTATACGGCTTGGCAATTATTCTGTACTCTCCAGCTTCTACCAAAATTTTTGAAATGATTGTATTGACCTTGTCCATTTTAATAATAGGAATTATTTTCATTTATTTAGCCAACAGAATACGATAATTCTATTTAGTAACAGTAATAGTAGTAAATTTTTTCATTGGTAATTCATCCACATTTACTTTTTTCATCTTCTTTAAAAATTATTATTGTAAGAATTATTTTGCTTGGTTTTGTTGAACTCTTTTTAATTTCAACTCCTTTTTTTTTACTTCATTAAGTTTCTAATAATAAAAGCACAAATGCAAAGTAAGAAACTTGAAAATAATAATCAAAGTATTTGTTTTCTTGTGGTTCTAATTAAATTTTTGTGGAAAGTTCAGCTTTAGTGTTATTCATTATTTCACTTTTATCTATGTAAGAATTAGGTTCAAAATCTGCCGTATGAAGAGTTGGACTAAACCCATACACACTCAGACTTGGTAATGGCAAAGTTAGAATTGTCACAATAGTTATTTCAGTTAAAATAATCGATTTAGTATCAGGGTGTAACATAAGAATAACATCAAATATTCTTTTATAAAATTTAAAATACCAAATAGAATGAAAAATGTGATGCATTCTCTAGCTGTTGGTCATATTTATAATTCCAAATTAAAGTTAATGATAGAAAAAATATTATTAATAAATAGGGACTAAATTTATATTATTTTGATTTATAATAAAAAGATCTAGGAAGGATAATAATTTATTAATTATTACCTGACCTTTTCTACTCTACAAACAAAAAACTTCCCTTATACTAAAGCTGAATATTCAAGACTGGCATTGAGAATCTTAATCAATAGAAAATCCTACTAGACTAGCATCATAGCCTTAATCATTAAATTATAAATCTAATTATACGTACCAAGAAAAAATTGAAGAGAATGGTTTTGTCAAAAAAGGTTTTAGAATTGATAACTTGATTAAATTAATGTATGATTTGATAGATTTTCCATATCAAGATTTCGGGGACTGCTGTTCGTCCTATATCAGAGGGTTGGATAGGAAAGAAAACATAAGCAAGTAGCAAAGCTAGTATACCAATAATAATTATTATCATCCCAATAAGAAAAATAAAGTTTTCTCTCTCAGACCGACTAGGAAAAATTTTCATAATATATATACTTGAACCAATTTAATTAACATTCCTAAAAACTTTATAATAATAATTATACAAAATATAATTCAAGATAGTAATTCCTATTGCAATATTGACAAGAAGCAATAATAGAGAATTTAATGAGAAACAGATGAAACTTCTAATTGTTTCTTTTGTTTTTGTTCATATATTTTCCTTTTTTCATCAATTTTATTATCTATATATTTCTTAAAATCAGCAGAATGTCTAAATAAAGCGTGAAATCCTACATTATTTTCTTTAAACAACTCTTCTGCACCTTGTTCCCTATCAATTATACAAATTATTCCTGATACTTCCATGCCCAATTTTTTTATTCGATTAAGTGTTTTATTTATCACACTTTTTCCTGTAGTTATTACATCATCCACTATTACAATTGGAGTTAGTGGATTTCCTTCAAAACAAGACAATGGACCATCTGATTGAGGTCCATGTTTTTTTGGTTCTTTTCTTACAAAGAATGCCGATAGCGGATCAGATTCAGTTAAAGAACTCTTCAAGCATATTGCAGTAACCAATGGAATTGAACCTGTTTCCAATCCACCTACAGATTTAACTTTAAACTTTCTAACTTCTTTTAATAATAAGTCACTAATAATATCTAATCCAACTGGATCTAAAATACAATTTTTAGAATTGTAATAGTAATGGCTAAATTCGCCACTAGAAAGTTTAAATGGTTTATCATAGTCAGATATTAGTATTGCTTTTTCTTTTATAAGATCTTCTAATATCTTTTTATTATTCACTAAATTTTGGCCTACCTTTCTCTAATATATATTATATTATAATATTATCTATCTATTTCTTTTGTAAATTATAGATTAAATTTAGTAATAAGTTTTACCTTATTATTTTTCAATTGTAGATTGTTTCTTCAATAGTAATAATTATGTTTTATCTTTAAATTTCCAATATTTCGAGATAATATTCTTATGGGACATCGATTATTATTTTATATTTCCTATTGTACTGAGAATCAAATTTGAATAATCGTGTTAGCATAATTCTACATAAAATAAAAACAAGATTGAATGTCACAGGTCCATTCGAATATTTTTGTCAGGTCATTTGAATTCTGAAAAGTGATGGTTAATTAATAGGTTCACCACTTGCAACTATATTATAATCACCTAGTTTATGAAAGCCAATAACTTCTAAACGATCAAAAGATACTTGCTCATTTGGTTTTAATATGAACGGAGGAGAAGTAATAAAATGCTCGACTTTTTCTAATAAAGGTCCAGTTTTATCATAATATTCAGCAGAAACTTTTATTTCATGTAAATCAAGTGTACTATTATTCTTAATATCTCCCTTTACTTCAATTAAGTTAGTGACACTTCTGTCCACGACCAGATTTTCAATTGCTAAATTTATTCTATCAGCTTTTATATTAGCAGTACTATTAGAAGTATTATTTATTGAAGATGATTGTTGTTGTTGTGCTTGTACATCTATACTAAAAGATGGAATACAAATTGAAAGTAATGGTATTATAGTAAGATATCGGATTTTTTGATATTTGGATAAACTAGTGAGTTTATTTATCATCACACTATTATATGTACATAAAGATATTTAAATTATTAATATTATAATATTATATATATTTTAGATCAAATTATTTGATCAAACCTACTCCTGTATACAATCAAACAGAACCTAACATATTCATGAATATTAGTGTAATACTATGCTAATACGTCACTAAGAAAATCAATACACGTAAAAGTAGAATCCTAAACTGTGCAAAGATTTTGCAATGGTAGATATATCCTATTCTAAAACAAATCAAGCCATGAACGGTATTTTGTAGTTTCTATATATAATCAGAAGATATAGCAGATGAAAATTTTAAATCTAACAATATATTTAATGCTGGTTTATGAAAGTGGGATTTATTGGTATAATATTTTTTAGTAATGAAGTTCGTAATTAAATTAGCAGATGAAAAATTATTAACTACTCTTGTATAGACAGTAAATAGACAGTACTTAAGGTAATAATTTTTTACAAATAACAAGGTTCACTGTAACAATGTCATAATTTGTAAAGCTAAATGTTAGAAAAAAGAAGATTATCTTGTATATTTTTCTATAATTGATTTATGTTGTGGATATAATTTGGTTAGTGTTTTCATATCTCCTATCTTCCAGTCTTGGTAATCGAATCCAGGTGAAACAGTGCAGCCAACTAAAGAATAAGAATTGTACTCATCGACTGATGCTGCAAAATAACATCCTGACTTTACAGCTGTTTGAAAAGTATGTCCCTTATCAATATTCTCCCCTAATATGACTTCATTTAATCTTCCATTTGGTTCTATTATATACAAAGTCAAGCTGCTGCCAGCATAAAAATGCCACAGCTCATCAGATTTCAATACATGAAAAGATGAAAATTCATCTCCTACAAGTAAATAATAGATAGCCGTACAAACATGTCGAGGCCCATCATATCTAGGCAAGTTTACTGATTCTACGGATCTGTAGGATTCAACGAAGTATCCTCCCTCTGGATGTTTCTGGAGATTCAATTTTCTGATCCAATACGTACTATCTTTATCCAAGATATACTCATTAGCTTAATTTATTAAATATATATATTATGTTATGGTTACATCTAAAATAGAAAAAAAATCTATATTAAGTGTCTCTACAATCTTTTGTTTATTTGATAATTAAGTTTTATTTGAAGTCTATCAATAATAACAACAAACAAATAAGAAGTATATTTATCTAAAATTTTGTCTTCTTTTTGTTGATGAGTATGTTAGGCAATACAATTTTATTTATTGTTTCTTATGTATTAGAAACAAATCTTTTTCCTAGAATAATATTTTATTCAAATGATATAGTTATTATGTATGAGATTGTTATCAAAATAATATTTAAAATTGATTCAATTTCAATAGATTAATCTACTATTGACGTCTTTTTAGTCCCAATTTGCCATACTACTATACCAAATACACTCATTATTGTACCTATAGCTATTATAACATAACCATTAACTGTCCATTCTGGATTTTGATACATGAAGGAAGAAGAAGGTCCAACAATTGACTTACTTTGCAATGTAAAGACTATTCCTGCTATAATCAGTATTAATCCTATAATAATTATATATTTTCCAGTCTTTTTTGAAACATACACTATATTTATATCATGAAATAAAAAATAAGAATCTTTGTAATTGTTAAGAAATATTGAAGTTAAAAGTTGTTTATAAAATCAGAATCTCCAAAAATAAATATTATAGATATCGAAAAAACTCCTAACCTATAATTCCAATAAAGCTTCTAATTTTTTGTACTAAATTTTTTTATTTCGAAATTATAATATGGTAATATATAATTAAAGAATTTTCATCCAAAAAGAGTTATAATAGATTTTAATATATAATACTCATCATTGCAAGAAATAATAGCCATTTTATCTGGTATAACTATTTTTGGCTTGTTACATGGAATTAATCCATCCCATGGCTGGACAATAGCAGTTTTATATTCGCTTCAAAGCAAAAAACCACTACTAAGTAGCATTTTAAGTTCAAGCATACTTGCTATGGCGCATTTTCTTTCTTCAATAGTTGTAGTATTAGCATTTCTCTTATTTAGCACCTATATCTATATACCTCAGAATTATCTCAACTACGCTGCAGGAATTGCACTCGCAATATTGGCGTATATGTTTTGGAAAGAAAAACCAGATGATTTAGTAAATCAACATGGTCATTTGCATCAATTTTCAGATGAGGTGAAGCATGATCATATTCATTGGCATAAATCTGAAGGATATCATAGACATCTTCATACACATCAAATAAGAATAATACCCTCTCTCTCAGCATTAGCAGGTTCTGCTTTAGTACTAGGATTTGCACATGAAGAGGAATTTGTGATACTTTCTTTAACAGCAGCAGGAGTAAATCCATTATTGTTAGTTATTGTATATGCTTTATCAGTATCTATTGCCTTAATAGGTGTTACAATTTTATCTGTTAAAGTAATTACCACTATCCAGGATAGAATAATTCATTATATTAAATATCTTCCAAAAATAAGTGCAATCATATTAGCTATTATGGCTATTGCATTCGGATCAGGTTTATTCTAAAACTCTTATTTTGTTATAATGAATTTATTCTTTGGCATGTTCTTTTTAATTTGTTATCAATAAATACCATAGTTAAACATATTTGGTATTGATATGGTTAGATTTTTAGTTTTCATTTACTAAAATTATTTGTTCTAAATCTTTATTATTTTGTATTTTGAAGTTACTCTATCTTTATTAATTGAAAATAAAAAATATTTATGAAATTTATTTTACTTTATAAGTATAATTAAATGATTATAGTTATCTTCTACCTTTCTTTGGCCTGAAACCATTCTCAATTAATACCTTATAAATTTCTGGAACTGCAAAACAAAATCCAATGTGTAAACAATCAGTTTTCTCACAAAAATCGCATTGTAGCTCCTTCTTTTTTGAATTAATGTATATCGTAACAAGCCTATTCATTGTGTTATCTTTAACTGCTATATGAGTATCTATAGCAGAATTAAATTCAAGAAATGGACCATACACTGTTATTTGTTTGTTGAACGCTATTCTATTTTTTAAAATGAGATCTAAATAAGCTGTAAATTTTTGATTAGACGGTCTTTTTTTATCATTATTATATAACTCTAATAAATTGTTTTTCACATCTTCTCTAATTTGAATTGTTGACCATCCTTTCTTTTGTGACTTATTTTTATATATTAGTTTAGGTTAAAGTATGATATGACTTTTTATTTTATTAACCTATAACTTTAATTTAGGTTAAATTAACGTAAAACTTAAGTACTATGGTTAGGTTAAATTAGGTTAATGAATAAGGATTTAATAATTAGAATTGCATATTATTTAGTTAAAAAAATAAAAAGAAATCGCGAACATAATCAAACAGTTTACAGAGAAATATTATCAATAATTCTCTTTATATCTTTCAAAATAATAAAATTTCTTGCAATTTCATTATTAAAAAATCAAAGGAACTCAGTTTAATGTTTTACAATCTTCAAAAGACACTTTAGTATGTGGTAGAACCTACTATATGGAAGGTTCTACTCCCGACCAGCTTTCTTAATATGTAGGTGAACCCTACTGTTAGAGTGGTGAACCCGATTAATTGACTTGTATGTTCTATATTCTAATTAAAATGTAATATCACAATCACAATATATTTAAATTTATTTATCATATTTCCAAGATTTAGAATCAAAACGAATTCTTAGAAATAATATATTACATGTTATAATTTTTTTACCAATCATCCTAAATAATACCAATACCATATAATTAATATCATTACACAATATAGTTGTGTAATGGAATAGGATGCAATTCTGAGCCATTCCAGTCATCCTATTAATTATTAAATTTATTTTGTTATTGAAAATTTTTAGGCGCCGAAAATTTTTTATTAGTCGAAATTATCAATTGTAAATTGCTTTTTTAGCAAATTAACAATTTAAACTTCCTTTACATGCATTTACCTAAGGACAAAATTATACATTATCTTTATTCATACCATAATCAAATTAGCCATGAACAATCAAAAAATAACCTTAGAATTTTCATTATTTGTAATAATATATGTTTTATATTGCATATCTTTGTTTAATGATGCTTGGAGTCTTTCATCTCAGCATAATTTTTTAATCAGAAAAATATTATAATGAATAAAAGACAAATATCTTTATTACCTTTAAAATTCAATGGATCAGATTGAAATATGAAACTTTTGTAAGAGGATTTAATGGATTCTTATTAAATACTTTTTTTGTATTCTCTATTATTATAGGTATTTTTTTTATTTTAATTGGAATAATTTTTTAAGGTTATGTATCGATTCTCATAGGAGCATTAATTATATCTGCTATTATTATTTTTAAAAAAAAGATTAAAAAGATGTCAGAAAGGAAATTAGAGGAAGACATAAAAGAATCAAAAAATAAAAAATGGTATGAAAAAGCAGAATTTGAATTTGATTTTGGCAGCTTTGGGTTTTCCTTTGTACCTATTATATTTATTAATCTTGTACGTTCAATTAACTCATTTATTTCTACAAAGAAATTACAGAAGCAACTCAAACAAAATTATCACACAATCCATTCATCCATAAAAGAATTTTCTCAATATGCAAATATAAAATATTCGCTAATTGTACAATTTCCAAAATTTTGTAAGAAAAATGACCTAAATGCAGATTCAGATAATTTAATTGCTTTAGTTAAATTTCAAAATCCAAAAAATAAAAATGTCCTTATGATAATATTTATTTATAAGGAAAAATTTCAAACATTTAAAGAATTTTTATCTTCAAAAATTATTGAATTAAAGAAACTAGATATAATATTTCTAACTAATTCTAACTTTTCTGATAAAGAAGTGAATACTTATGATATGTATCAAATTATATATAAGGAACAAGAATCAGAGGAAATTAAAGAAAATTACCAATATTTGATAAGATATATTTATGTTAAAAATAGAATTTATGAATTTTTTTGTCAATCAGATATTCCCTCCTTCGATAGCAATTTACCATTATTTGAAAGAATAATGAATACAATAGAGATCTCTAAATGAATTTTTATTTTTTACATTTATAAAATCAATTAAAGAAATTAAAGAATCAAGTTTCTACCATAAAGTATAACATAAATACAGTGATTATTTTCAGGTACTTTTATTTAATTTCATTATTCTCATTTCTAAAGAATTTGGATAACTGGTCTATTACAAACTGTGGTTGTTCTTCTGGAATCCAGTGTCCAGAAAATGGAACTATTACACCTTGCACATTTTCAGCTAAAGCTTGTATAGAGTTTAATGTAGTGCTTGCAGGAAAGTCTCCTCCTAAAGCTGGATATACGTCACCTGACAAGACAAGCACTGGCATTGTAAGTTTTCCCTGTGCTGCTGATTCCTTGTTATCTTCTGCATCCTGGGAAAATGCTCTATAATATTCAAACCCTGCACGCATTCCACCAGGAGAGGAATAATGGGACACATATCTATCTATTTCCTCTTCT
>JAATVK010000112.1 GCA_014523485.1 Nitrososphaerales archaeon TH5894 | reverse complement strand
ATATAAGCTTGAACCATTTTATAATGCCTCATCTATAGATGATTTAATAGGTCATATAATAGTAGGACTTGCTCCTCATACATCCGTGGGAATCATTGGAAGGATTATAGGATATACCAATTCACAAGTCTGTTTAGCATCTCCAATGTGGCATTCTGCTAAACGTAGGGATTGTGATGGTGATGCAGATTCCATTATGCTACTAATGGATGTATTCTTAAATTTTTCTAAAGAATTTCTTCCAGATAAAATTGGAGGGTTGATGGATGCACCTTTATTGATTCAACCTATTGTTTTACCTCACGAGGTACAAAGACAGGCTCTCAATATTGATGTTACCTCGAATTATCTATTACAATTATATGAAAAATCCCTAGATTATACAAAAGCAGAAAACCTTTCAAACAAAGTTGATATTATTAAAGATAGAATTGGTTCTGAATTACAATTTTATAATTATTATTTTACTCATCATACTAACTTATTAACTACTGAAGAAAAACGTAGTGCATATTCTAGATTAACAACCATGAATGAAAAATTAGATATGCAGATTTCAACGGCCAAATTGATTAATGCAGTTATTCCAGATGAAGTCGCATCCATGGTTCTTACTACTCACATTCTACCTGATATTATGGGAAATATGCGTTCTTATTCATCACAAGCATTTAGATGTACTAAATGTGGAGAAAAATATCGTAGAATACCACTAGCAGGTAAATGTCTTGGATGTGATAATAATTTAATTCAAACGGTCACAAGAAATTCCGTTGAGAAATATGTATATATTGCATTAGACATACGTAATAAATTCAAAATGAATAATTATCTTTCAAGTAGAATAGAATCACTTGTTATGGAATTAAACTATATTTTTAAAGAAAAAGAAATACAAAAAAATCCTCAATCGTCTATTATTGATTATTTAGATCAATAAATAAAATTTTTTATTTGTAACTCTTAACTTTAAATTTATTTATCTAGAATGATACTTTTTAATTAAATAATTAATAAATCTAATTAATATTAAATTAAATATAATATAAAAATAGTTATTAGACTTGTACTAGGCTGATATATTTATAAGCTTCAAGTTGACCATCAAAAACATACTTTAGTTTTTGATATTGTTTCTTAAATTCAGTAACATCTCTTTTAATATTATTAGTATCTTCTTTATCAATAACAACTCTTTTTATAAAATTAGCTATTTCTATCATTTCACTTTCTTTCATTCCTAATCTTGTTACTTCATTAGCCCCTATTCTGATGCCACTAGGATGCATATAATGTCTTCCTGCCTGAATATCTCCTGGAAGTAATTGTCTATTAAGAATTATATTAGATTTTTCCAAATCCTTTTCAATAGTTCCACCATCATTATATTTTGAAACATCTACTGCAATCTGATGTGATTGTGTATAACCTCTTTTTTCTCCTAACACAGTAAATCCATAACCTGCCAAACTTTCTGCTAATTTTTTAGCATTTTTTATGACTTGCTTAGCGTAATCCTTTCCGAATTCCAATACTTCTGCTAATGCTATTGCTTTACCAGCTACATGATGTAAGTGATGACTACTTGTATTACCAGGAAATATTGATTTTTTTATTGTCTCTGCATATCTTTCTAATGAAAGTATAATTCCTCCCTGAGGTCCCCATAATGTCTTATGAGAGCTCATAGTCATAGAATCAACTCCTTCTCCTAATGGATCTTGGAATTCTCCTCCTGCTATTAATCCTGCAACATGTGCCCCATCATAATTAATAAACATCTTATGATCATGCATAAAATCTACTAATTCTTTTACAGGATGTGGAAAAAGGAATAAACTCCCTCCAAACATACCCATTTTTGGAGATTTACCATTATTAATTAAATCCAAAATCTTTTTTTTTGTCAAATCAACATCAATTGTCATTTCTTCTTTTGAAAAAGGGAAGAATTCAATATTTAACCCACAAACATGGCCTGCTGTGCCAAAATGTTCTTTCTTTCCATGAGAAATATGTCCTCCATTTGGGATAGATGTAGCTATCATTGTTTCTCCTGGAAGAGTAAATCCTGAATATATAGCTAGATTTGCAACTACTCCTGAGGTTGCACGACAATCAGCAAATTCTGCATTAAAAACTTTCCTAGCAAGCTCATTACAAATTATTTCAACTTGATCAATAAAAGTACAACCAGCATATACTCTTTCACCGGGCCATCCTTCAGCATATCTATTTCCAAAATCAGATACTATTGCCTCTCTTACTGCTGTACTAGGAATATTCTCACTAGCAATTAATGGAATAGAATTAGCAAACCAATCATGATGGCTTTTCATTAACTCAAAGATTTTATTATAGGATTCTTTTGCACTCATTAGTATAGTTTTTGGATTTCCTTCCTAATTTAAAAATGTTGTAATTAAAAACAATATTGAATATGATTCCAAAATCTATGAAAATCTTAATCATAAATTAATATAATAGTTATAACAATGAATCAAAGATCAATAACACGGAGGGGTTGTCTAGACTGGTTAGGATACCTGCCTTACACGCAGGTGGTCATGGGTTCAAATCCCATCCCCTCCATTCAATTCACGGGTTTATACAGAATCCTTTTATTTTTCATCCAAATATCATTATGTAAATACGATAAAATATGTTGAATGATTACAATGATAATAACAACCACAAGAATAATATCAATAATAACAATTTGTTAATTGTTACTAGCAATAATAATAGTAAGATAAATGAATTAAAAAGAAAAATTGATACTATAACAAAATATCAAAAACCGTATATTTCAAAAATGTTAAATAAATTGTTACTAGAAAATCCAATTAATGCTGAAATAATATGTAATTATATCGTTGCTGAACAAAATGAGATTAACATTAAAGAATCTACAAAAGAAACCAAGATAAAAAGACTTGTAAATCTATCAAAATTCTTTGATAACAAAAAATCATTTTATGATATGACAAAAGAAGATATACTAGATTATCTTAATAATTTAAGAAAACCCTCTTCTATCGATCCTACTCATAAAAGTATAGGCACATGAAATTCAAGACAGATGCTTTTCCTTAAATTTTTCAGATGGTTATACAATCCAAATGAATCTGATATTAAGAAAAGAGAAACTCCAAATTGTATGAAGGGAATAAAACAACTTCCAAGGAAAGAACTATCAACATATGAGCCTAATGATATGTGGACTACTGCATATCACAATAAGGGAGTAGCTTTAAGTTTATTAAATAAAATTGATGATGCTATCACAAATCTTAATATTGTTACAGAATTAAATCCATATTCCCTAGAATCCTATTTGGTAAAAGGACACCTTTTCAATTTACAACAAAAATATGAAGCAGCTATAAAGGAATATAAAAAAGCCATAGAACTTGATCCTAATAATGCTGAAGCTTATGAATATATAGGAAAGATATTCTACATGCAAAAAGAGTATGAGAAAGCTATAGAATACTTTGATAAATCAATAAGAATTGATAATAAAAATGCTGAAACACATTGGTTTAAAGCAAGAGCACTATTAGAGCTTGGAAGATACGAGGAAGATATAGAATGTTCACAGAGGGCTATTGAGCTTGACCCAAAATCATTATATTACAATATTCAGATAGCCGCATATCTCAAGTTACGAAGATTAGATGAAGCTATAACATGTTCACAGAAGGCTATTGAGCTTGATCCTAATAATGCTGAAGCTTATCAACAGTGGGGTAACGCATTGCTTAAGCAAGAGAAATATGAAGAATCTATAGAATGTTCACAGAAGGCTATTGAGCTTGATCCTAATAATGCTGAAGCTTATGAAAATATAGGATTGGCATTACTCTACCAAGGAAAATATCATGAAGCTTTAGAATTCTTTGACAATGCTATTGAGCTTAATCCCAATCAAGCAAGACTCTATCACAATAAAAGTCTTACACTTCTTCAGTTAGGTAAAGTTGAAAAAGCATTAGAATTTATAAAAAAAGCATTACAAATTAGTCCGAATTATGAAAAAGCTAAGATATTAAAAAAACACATTGAGAAAATGTAACAAATGTATATGCAAATAGTCAAACTTATTTTTACTAGATGTAATGATTACAAAGTTCAACTAATCAATTGTGTATATATGGAATTGATATTTTGGCTAATATAGAGACAGATAACTTTCCAAAATATAGAAATAGTTTTGAGAAAATAAAAGTATTGGTATAATTCTTATTAGATAAACAGACAAAAATATCTAATTACAAAATTAAAAATATTTTTTACTTGTTAGATGTTCTTGATTTATATGTTTAAATATTATATAAAATTATTGGGAATGCCCCATTAATGATGAAAACGGTCAAATAATAGTTGCGTCTTAGATAATCTTCAAAGAAGTCATTATAGTCAATCAAACGAAAATTATGGATATGACGATAATGATGAATCTAATAATAATATTCAACAACAAGAATATGATAATGATCCCACTAGCAAATTTTAATCCTCAATAATAAATTGTTGCTTATATAATATGGAGATATCTAAGTCACAAATAGGATAGTGAAATAATATATACAAAAAAGATCTTTTTTTATAAAGTTTAGCATGAGATAAATGATAAATTACATATTTTATGATTGGGTTTCCTAAAATATCTTGAGATGTTTCTGAAAATCAACAAAATATTTTGTTAGGTCTATTAAAATTAGTATCAAAATTTTCTTTGAAAATGATTTTTTCCTTTTACTTTGGTAAGATTTTCTTCATATTTTTTATAGCCTGTATTTAGTCTAAAATAAATTATCGCTATTTAGTTAATAGATTAAAAGTCTTAAAATACAAACCTATAGTCTTTTGCTTAATAATTATTACCAAATTTCTTTGAATACAAGTTTTATAGGCTAGTTACAGAATTTCCCTTTCCGAAATCACAATTTTTTCTTATTGGACACACAGTACACAAAGGATATCTTGGTTTACAAATTAATGCACCTAGATCTAATAAAATTAGATTAAAGGTTTTAAATTCTGTAGGAAGTTTTGATTCTAAAATACGAAAACATTCTTTTTGTGAAACTCTTTTACCATAAAACCTAGACATAATCCTTATAACATTACTGTCAACCATTGGCAGGGGTGAATTGTATCCTAGCGATAGTATAGCCGCAGCAATATAAAGCCCAATGTGCTTTACAGAAATTAAGTGATCTAAATTGTCAGGGATATTCTTGTATCTAGATAATAACGATTCTGAAACTTCTTTCAATATTTTTGATCTCATTATATTATATCCTAGTCGTTTTATTTCGGAAGCAAGAACCATCTCAGATGCTTCGGAGAGTGTCCTGAGATCAGGGTATTTTTCTATGAAATTTTTATATACCCTATCTGCAGCCGATGCAGTGGTTCGCCTAAGGAGGATTTCTGCAATTAATACCCTGTAAGGGGTAGTATTCTGTCGCCAAGAAAAATTACGAAAATTTATTTCTCCCCACTCTAAGATACGTCTAACTTCTTCCTCGCCGAATTCTGTATTCAATATTGATTAACCCATTTACTTTATCTCTAATATGTGATCCAATTGCATAAGATAATTCAATAGGCACTGCTTCTCCGATCATCCTGTATTTTTTCACAGTAGATCCTACAAACTTCCAATCATGTGGAAAACCCTGTATCCTGGAATATTCCTCTATACTT
>JAATVK010000111.1 GCA_014523485.1 Nitrososphaerales archaeon TH5894 | reverse complement strand
TAAGATAATTTGCTTTTGACCTTCTCTTTGATATCTATCTAGTGAATAATCCTCATAGGAGCTAAAATAAAGTTGTGCATCTATCTTATTTGCTAGTTCTCTTGCTGAAGAAACATGATCTGCATGGAGATGTGTATCAAATACCTTGGTTATTTTTGCTCTACTACCAATTTCAGCATTAGCAATTCGTATATATTCATCGATAGGAAATACAGGATCTATGACTATGGCCTCAGCACTAGAAGTAGTATTGTTATCTACTAAAGACACAATATAAGATATACATCCTTTTCCAATCTTTCTTATCTGTACTACCTTTACTCTCTCTCCATTTTCAATCTCATACTCTTGAGAAGAATGCTCAAATGCAGAAGACCATCCCTTTAGTCCTTCCTCTAAAGTCTTTACATTATATCCTTGTCTTTGGAGCATGAAAGTAGCCATGCCTGCTCTGTTGCCCTGTGGACAAATGGTAACAATTTCTTTGTCTTTTGGTAATTCGTCTATTGAACTAGAAATCTGATCTAAAGGAATATTCTTGCTTCCTTCAATGCTCCATTGCTTAAACTCTTCAGGACTCCTTACATCAAGTAAGAATATGTTACCTGTCTTTACTTTATCTTCATCTATTGCATTTTTCAAGTCTATTGCAGATATCTTTGGATCTTGGCTTTCTGTTTTTTCATCTTTCCAAGCAGATATTCCATCTTTCAAATACCTTGTTCTAAGGCCACCTTTCTCTCTAGCCATCTGAGCCATCTGTCTTGTATAATCCTCATCTTCCGCTACCAAGACAATGTCTATATTTTTTGGTAATTTTGGTAGTAAACTGTTTATTGTTTGTTGGTCACATACTGCAAATTTTGAGCCTGGAATATGCTCTTTTTGATATCTTTCCTTATTTCCTATATCAAAAATCATTATGGGTTTTCCTGATTTGTCTTGTAATTTTTCTTTCAATTCTTCTGATGTAATTTCAAAATAAAATTGGGATTCTCTATTGTCTTGGTTTTCTTTTTGAGTTATAATGTTCATATCTTTTTTAATCTCATCTCTTAATCTGTCATCTATTTCTTCATCTTCGTTAACTTCTGATTTTCCAATAATATTAGATTCCTCATCTTTAAATTCATTCTCTCCTATATTATCAATAGATGACATTAATCTAAATTTATTTTAGCAATAGTATTATTTCTTGTTATTGTTTTTTAAAGTCATTATTAGTAAGGAAAAAGATGGTTATTATTTGATAGAATATATAACAAATAAAACTAAAAATAGTGTTAATAATTTTCAAATTCTCTTTTAAAGAAATTCTAAGATTACAAAAATTTATGACTGAAACCAAATAAAAATTTGACTAGTTAAGACAATATTTCTTCATCGCTATTTTTTAATTTTTTGAAAAAATTCATTCTTAATGTCCATTTTATCATCTTTGAATAATCGCCAATCCATTTCTTTTACTATACCCAATCTAGGTTTAAAATCCATTTTTGATAATACATCTTTATCAAGATCAATACCAGGTGCAATTTCTTCAAGTATTATTCCATCTGCATTTAGTTTAAACACTGCTCTTTCAGTTATATACAGAATATCATGGCCATATTTAATAGCCTGATGACCGCTAAATACAACTTTGTAAACACTGTCAACAAATTTTATTACCGATCCATCATTTTGAATTTGTAATTTGTTATTTGAAACAGAAATTTTACTTTGTCCTGCAGTAAATGATCCTGCAAAATAGGTTCTAGGTGCTCCCCCCGCAATTACAGGGAATCCACCAGGACCAAAGATTTTATCGGGTAAAATAGATGGATTCACATTTCCATTTTTGTCAATCTGCAGAAAGCCTAGTGAAGCAACATCTATTATTCCTCCTTCAAAATTAGAAAATACATCAGGCATTGTAGACAGTGCAAATGGACTTATTGCCAATCCGAAATCATATCCAGTAAGAGCAATCCCTCCCCATTGGCCAGACTCTAGTATAGTTACTATAAAATCAGATATTTCTTCTTCTAAAGTAATGGATGATACAAATGCAGGAATTCCTATTCCTAAGTTTACTAAAACTGGATGTTGTTTTTTTTCGAATAACTCTAATAATTCCAAGACAACCCTTCTAGCTATTACCTTTTCATAGTCTTTCATAGACACATTAGGTAGAATATCAAAGGTAGGATTAGTAATAGGTGGTACTATTTCATATGAAATGCGCGGATCATATTCTATAGTACCACTTTGCCAATGATATTGTTTAGGGGAAACTACTACATGATCAATTAATGGTCCAGGTACATCAACATCTCGTGGATTTATTGTTCCAGATTTTGTTATCCATTTAACTTGGGCAATGACTTGTCCTCGTTGAGGTCTAGCTTTTGTAGCCTGAGCAATACTAAGAACCGATCCTCTAATTCCTTCTTCCTCCATTGATAAATTACCATTCTCATCAGATGTAGAAGCTCTGATAAACGCAAAATCAGGTTTAGGTGCTTGATATAAAAGACATTCTGTTCCTCCTACGTCTATTAAACTTGTTTTGCATGTTGCACTTTTATTTCCTAATTCATTTAGTGCTGCACCTTCTCTTCTTGGATCCAAAAATGTATCAACGCCTATCTTTGTAATTAGACCAGGTCTTCCAGATGCAATTTCTCTAAACCAATATGCGGCTATACCAATAGGCCAACCATAATATTCAATCCTATTATCAGTTACCATTTTTTGAAGCCAAGGTGAAAATCCCAAGAATGGCATAAGAGTTCCCCGAAGAAATTCTTGTGATTGATCTTTATACAAATTTTCAGCAATCTTATCCAATCCTCTTCCTGGGATTGCAGGAAGAGCATCAGAGATTATGAATATATTTTTTGGGTGACCTTGGCTTGAATAATTTTCAAATAATCCATGAATGAGATATTCAGGAGTTAAAGCCATATTGAATCCAGAGATAGCTAAAACTGAATTATCTTTTATTTTTGAAATTATTGTAGAGATATCAACAGTCTTGAAAAACATGGTCTTTTAGTCTTTTTAGAACTATTAAATATTAATTCATTTTTGAGACTTCAATTATTCTATTTATACATTCAAAATAAAATAAAATAAATTTTAGTTAACGTAATTACTAATTTAAGATTTAAATTCTTTCATAAAGTCAAAACTATAAAATATTACGAAATTTTAAAGTTGAAAGATTTCTCAAAAAGAATTTTATTGTTAAATCAATGGTTAAAATAGAAATTTTAAAATTAAAAGGTAATATTTACTAATTTTTATCTTGATACCATCATTTATTGATTTAAATCCTATTATTCAAGCATTACTTGCTACATCTTTTACATGGTTTGTCACAGCCGTGGGAGCATCTTTAGTTTTTTTGCTAAAAGATATAAATAGAAAATTTTTTGATGGTATGCTAGGATTTGCAGCAGGCGTTATGCTTGCTGCAAGCTACTGGTCTCTTCTTTCTCCATCATTAGAACTTTCAAAACAAGATATGATACCATGGCTACCAGTTGCAATTGGATTTTTATTAGGAGGAATATCTATTATTTTAATAGATAAAATATTACCACATTTACATCCAAATCTACCTCCGGTCGCTGTAGAAGGTCCTAAGACAAAATTGAAAAAATATAATCTACTAGTTCTTGCTATTACTATACATAATATCCCAGAGGGATTAGCTATTGGGGTTGCATTTGGGGCAGCATCATTGGGTATACCTGAAGCAACCTTAGGAGCTGCAATTTCTCTTGCGATTGGGATAGGTTTACAAAACTTTCCTGAAGGGCTTGCTGTTTCTATGCCATTAAACCACGAAGGATATTCCGCACCAAAAAGTTTTTTTTATGGCCAATTATCCGCAGCAGTTGAGCCAGTTGCTGGGGTTTTAGGAGCCATTTTTGTTTTTATAGCTCAACCATTACTACCGTATGTCTTGAGTTTTGCGGCAGGTGCCATGATATTTGTTGTTGCTGAAGAAGTAATTCCCGAATCACATAGACGTGGTAATATAGATTTAGCAACTTTTTTTCTATTAATAGGTTTTGCATTGATGATGATCCTTGACGTAGCATTGAGCTAATTATTAATAAATTTCTGAGATATGTATAATAATAAATTTTTTTTACCTATTCAAGAAAATAAAAATATAATACTATATTTAAAATTAAGATTAAATAAATAGTCAGTTTTGTTTCGTTCCTATTAATAGAACAAAATATTATTACTTTCACTTTGATAATATTTTCTATTTCTTAGAAAATTATTTAAGATGGCTAGACAAATATTTATCAATGAGACTATTATTTAGTACAATGCACTCTGTTTTAATTATTATCACAGAAACATTCTTCTTTCTTAATATTCAAGATGATATTATATTTCAAAGAATAATTGCACAAGAAGCTATATCAATAAATAACTATTATATAATACCAAATTTATAAGAGCAAGAGTATAGTAAGAAAAGACTTGACCAGAACTCGTATTCCACATCAATATCATCAATCCAATATCTATACTCCATCAATTATATGTAGAGAATGCAATATAGATAGTAAAAAGTAGAACTTGTGAATTATGTGGTATATGTAAATCCTGCCACCAAGAAGGCAGAGAAAAAGACTATTAGATAATAATCAAAATACCACTAATGAAACTATTTAACTAGAAAGATTTAATTAAATATCTGAATGTATCATAGTATTGGAAATAAATAAAATAAAAATAGAACCTTCTAAAGATACTCAAATTATAGTTGCACAAAGTCATTTTATAAAAACTGTAGAAGATGTTTATGAATGCTTAATGAATTGTGTTCCAAATATTAAATTCGGAATAGGTTTCTGTGAAGCTAGTGGACAATGTTTGGTTAGATATGATGGAAACGATGAGGAACTTAAAAACGAAGCAACTCAATATGCTTTTTCTTTATCGGCTGGGCATAGTTTAATAATTTTAATAAAAAATGCTTTCCCTATTAATGTTTTATCAATGCTGAGATCTGTTCCAGAAATAGTAAATATTTACTGTGCAACAGCCAACCCAATTGAAATCCTTTATATAGAAACAGATCAAGGAAGAGCAATAATAGGTATTGTAGATGGTTACAAGTCTAAAGGAATAGAAGATGAAGGTAATATAATCGAAAGAAAAAATTTTTTAAGAAAAATTGGATACAAGAATTAATAAAATGTTTTGTTTTTATAGATTATTATTTCCTTTTTAATCACTTTCTGAAACATATTACATCCTTTTAATAAAATCAAATCAAATTGATATAATAATATATGTTGATAGAGTAATTAAAAATATAGATAAAAAATTATTTCGAAAAAGAGAAATATGTAAATCTGCATGAATCTTCTTACCTATCTCAAGTATTTTTCTTGCAGAGATAGGTGAATAGTTACCATTTGGACCAAGAACCACTGCAAATGCTCTCCTTGATCTCTCCCAGAATTCTATCAGATGCTTAAGTTTTGTATCTTTTTCAAATTGTGGAATCGTCTGAAACATTATCTTGTTGACTTTAGTTAGATATTGTAATTCACGTGTTGGATTTTGTCTCATATAGTCAAGTAAATCATAACCCCCAACTATTCCAATTGCTTTATCTAATTCATTTTTAACTACAATCGAATCTATAGTTGATTCCATATATTGTGCACACATTTCTAGAGCCACTGAAACTTCCATTTCTTTATCAATATAAACACATGGAGTATCAGTCAGTGTTTTTGGAAAAAGCTCCCCAAGAGTTAATTCTAAAATACTCTTTTTACCATTAGATCGCAAATAATTAGAATATTTAAAAGATATTAATAAGTATTATTCAATTGTAAATCAAAATGCATATAATAAATATTATTTATTGATTTTGTAAATTTATAAAGTTACATAATTAATTTTGTATCAATACGATATAAATAAAAAAAGAAATTAAAATTAAGTTTGCAATGTGAAATTAGTCTAATTGTTCTATGTCCTTAAATCTTCCCATTGCAGCTATCATTGGATCCTTTTTATTTTGCTCATATAGATATCTTACTAGATCGTCAGATGTAATGATGCCATGTAATGTATTATTTTTATTATAGTTAATCTTCTGATCCTATATTTTGTCATTATTAATGCTGCATCATACTTTCTTGTCTCTAAAGATTGCTAATGCCTTGGAAGTATTTGGTAGGCTAACATCAAACAAGTACAAATACAAAAATAGATAATTATAATTGTGGATATGAGATCTTTCTAATTAATTTAATAAACAATTGTTCCAAATAGAATATTTTACTAAGAGACTTTATCAGTGAAAATCCAAAAATATCGTTATTTAAATTAAACAATTTGAATATTCTTACCTGATCTAAAGAGATAAAAGTACTTTTTGGTTATCTAAATTAACTGCGATTTGTTATCAAGAATCATCATTGAAGGAACTATACAGGGAATTGGTTTTAGGCCATTTGTATACCGTATTGCAGTAAAGAATAACATTTCAGGTTTTATTAGAAATAATGAGGACGGAACTATAGAAATAGCTGCAGAGGGTACAAAAAAAGATACCGATATTTTTTTACATGAACTTTATTATAATAAACCTTTTTTAGCTCATTACCATAATGTACAAATAGATAAATTACATAATAAAGATTCACACCACAACTACCAGTATGATAAATTTTTAATATTCCCTAGTTCAAATAACAGAAAATTTTCTTTTTCCATGATTCCTCCTGATATCTCTATATGTAATGAATGTTTAGCTGATATTTACAATGAAAATGATAAGAGACGATTTCAGTATCCCTTTACTTCATGCACACAATGTGGACCACGCTATACAATTCTAAAAAGAACGCCATATGATAGAGAAGGACTTTCTATTTCTAATTTTCCTGTATGTGATGAGTGCATATTAGAATATAATAACCCTAATGATAAAAGATTTCATAGCGAAACAATATGTTGTAAAAATTGTGGACCTAAATATTTTCTAATAGATAAAAAAGGGTCAAATATTAATACCATGAAGCAATTACCTTTAATTTCAAAATTAATCGCTGAAGGTTCAATAGTTGTGGTAAAAGGGATTGGAGGATTTCATCTTATCACATCTGCATTTAATTATGAATCAATTTCTAAACTGAGGTCTATAAAAAATAGAAAGAATAAACCATTTGCTGTTATGGCAAAAGATATTGATCCAGTAAGATCTTTTGCCAATCTTAATTCTGAGGAAGAGAAACTACTAAAATCATATATAAAACCTATTGTATTACTATCAAAAGAGAAAAATTATTATCTGTCATCATTATTAGCCCCTAATCTTCACAGCATAGGTGTGATACTTCCTTATACCGGTTTACACAATTTGCTTCTTGATAATAATGATTCCATCATGGTAGTAACAAGTGCGAATTCAAAAAATCAACCGATTATTACTGATAATAGTGAAGCAGTAAAAACACTTAGTAATTCTGTAGATTATTTTCTTTTACACAATCTTGATATCATTTCCAGAAGTGAAGATTCTGTAATAAAATATGTTTATGATAAAATATCAATTTTAAGACGTTCACGTGGATATGTGCCTAATCCTATCTATCTTAACAAAAAATCTAAAACATGTATTCTTGCTTTAGGCGCCGAATTGAATCTTACGTTTTCTATAATTATAGACAATAAATGTTATATATCAAATTATATAGGAGATATTGTAAATTTAGAGAATTATTTTTATTTACAAAGATCATTAAATCAATTTTTTTATTTTCTTCGTCAAATACCAAAAATTATTGTCTGTGATTTGCATCCATCTTTCAATACAACACGATTGGCATACAACATGAAAAATTCTGGGAATATCATTATTCAACAGCAACACCATTATGCTCACATTTTATCCTTGATGGCAGAGTATTCAATTGACGAAATAATAGGAATTGTCTGTGATGGGGCAGGTTATGGAGATGATGGATCAATTTGGGGTGGAGAAATCCTTACTTCAAATAAGTATAGGTATGAAAGGTCTGGGCATTTGATGGAGCAACCAATGATTGGTGGTGATAAGGCTACTTCTTATCCTCTTAGAATGGTTGTAGGAATTTTATATAATAAAGTTGATCAATTTGAGAATTTTATATATGATAAAATACATTATTTTCCTGATGGGAATAAAGAAGTTGAAATTTTATTTGATGAAATAATTAAGATTAATAATAATAAATTTAAAACGACAATGACAACTAGTACTGGAAGAATTTTAGATGCTGTTTCTTCTCTTCTTGGAATCTGTTACGAAAGAACTTATGAAGGTGAACCTGCTTTAAAACTAGAATCAGCAGCCTTGAATGGTAGGGACGTACTTCGTCTGTCTCCATTAATTTCAAATAATATTCTAAATACTACCATTTTGCTCCAAAATATATATGAAAATAAAAAAAGATTTACAACAAAAGATCTTGCATATTCTGCACATTTATATCTCGCTAAGGGTTTGGCAGAAATAGCAATTGAAAAAGCTGTGACAACTGGAATAAAAAAAATCGGATTATCTGGAGGAGTTGCATATAATAGTATTATAACTAAAACATTGTCTGAAATAATTGGAAACGCTGGAATTGAATTTATAACTCATGAAAATACTCCACCAGGTGACTCTGGAATTTCTATTGGACAAGCATATTCTGCTCTATTTATAGAATAGAATTTAAAAGTATTAATTAATGTAAAGATGCAGATACTTCTGGTTTAAAATAAAGAAATTGAGATTTGAAATAGTCAAACTTTATAACATTAATCAGTATTAAATCCAATATGTGTTTGGCTTTTCCTGGAAAAATTATAGAGGTGAACGGAGATTTTGCCAAAATTGATTTTGGTGCGAGCACCATTAAAAATGATATAAATATTACTCATATAAATGGAAAAAAAGGAGATTACGTTCTTGTTCATGCTGGATATGCAATAGAAGTTTTAGATATAAGTGAAGCGGAAAATATGATAGATTATTGGAAAGAAAATACTATATGGAAATGTAATAGGTGTGAAATAGTTAACGAGTGTCCTACGGGGAACATTGTAAAAGAGATTAATTCCAACAAACTAAAATAAAAATGTGATAAATATGGTTCTTGAAGAATACAAAGATCCACAACTAGCAAAAAAACTAGCTGAAAAAATTCAAATCCTTGCTGATGAAATAGAGGAAGATCTGCTTTTTATGCATGTATGTGGTTCTCATGAATGGACTATATCTCATTATGGTATTAGATCAATATTACCAAAAAATATTGAAGTAAGACCAGGACCAGGATGTCCTGTCTGCATCACACCCTCTGAAGATATTGATAATGCTATCAAACTAGCAATGGAGGGAAAGACAATTTTAGTTTATGGTGACATGTCTAGATCTAAAGGTACAAATGGCAAAAGTTTACTAGAAAGTAGATCTGAAGGAGGAGACGTTCAAGTCATTTATAGTATTCAAGATGCAATTAGGGTTGCAAAAACTAGCCCAGAAAAGGACTTTATTTTCTTTGCCGTAGGTTTTGATACAACTTCACCGCCAACTGCATACGAAATACTACGTGGTTTCCCCTCTAATCTTTCAATTATTCTTTCATATCGCTATATGCCTCCTATTGTAGGGACTGTATTAAAATCCTCTATTTTGGGAATAGATGGAGTAATTAATCCGGGTCATTCTTCAACTATAAC
>JAATVK010000110.1 GCA_014523485.1 Nitrososphaerales archaeon TH5894 | reverse complement strand
TCCAAGTAGACCAACAGACAGGTGAACAATTAGACCAACAAACTGTTGGTAATGAAGTAAACCAGACTGGTAATGAAGTAAACTTAACTGAACAACAAACTGTTGGTAATGAAGTAAACCAGACTGGTAATGAAGCAAACTTAACTGAACAACAACAAGACACAGGTGAACAAGCAGAACAACAGTCAGGTCAACAACCATAACAACAAGCATTTGGAATAGATGTTGAACAAAAAATAGTTCAAACCGTAACTCAGAATGCCGAAATGTTAGACTACTCAGGAAATGAAGAGCCTTCGGATGTTCAAAAAGTAATTAAACAAATTTCAATTCAAGCCTCAAGAGGTGGTGGTAATGTCAACCAAATTATTAACCAAAATATGGACTCAATAGTTGGGTATTGGTTGGATAATGCTGCAGCAATACATATAGATTGATTTTGCACAGATTCATCAGAAATACTATATATCATTATAAATCATCTATTTGAAAGGCTAAATTAGATTAACCCGAGAAAACTACTGGCCCGTTGGGTTGCGAGGCATTTTTGCCTCTTTACACTTTGTAGTCTATCTATTACTATTATGACCAAAAGTAATAGTGATAATAATGATAATGAGTATTATCTAATAATAATGGTAAAGGATCCCAATTTTTAACTATCAATACATTCATAATTTACTCAATTATCACCAACAACAAAATTAGCAAAAGGAAGCAATGAAAGATTAAAACTTTTTAATATCCCAAAAGAATTGATTGAAACTTTACAGGATGCTGGTTTTACAATTAAAAAAGATTAGAGTATGGACCTTCTAATATCTAAATAAAGAATAAAATAATTAGTAGGTAGATGATAATATATAAAAATAAACAATATTTTTAAATCAAATGAAACTTATTATTTATAGTGAATAATAGATTTGCAAAAAATGTTTCCTATTGTAGTAGCTTTATAGTAATAAGTTTAATTAGTTCTTTAACTATGCTATCTTTACTAATTTTTATTATAAATTCAATTTATGGACAGAACTATAATGAGAATCCACAAATAGTTAAACTAAAAATAAATCTTTCAGTAACAGGAACAAGTAGTGATGATAAAATCACAACTGGAAATGGTGATGACAGGATAGTTGGAGGAAAAGGAAATGATAGAGTTGATGGAAAAGGGGGCAGTGATAACATTGATGGCGATGTGGGTAATGATATATTATTTGGAGGAACAGGAAATAACAAAGTACACGGGGGAAAAGGAAACGATACATTGAATGGTGAAAGAGGTAATGATGAATTGAATGGAGGGAAAGGTAATGACGAAATAAACGGTGGGAGAGGTGATGATATACTGAAAGGTGGACAAGGTGATGATGTATTAAATGCCGGAGAAGGTGACGATGAACTTGACGGCGGAAAAGGTGAAGATATACTAAATGGAGGAGCGGGAGATGATATATTCATCTGTGATAAATTAGATCAATTAATAGATTTTAATTCTAAAAATGGGGACAAAAAGATAGGTAAATGTCCAGTGGTTGATAAATAAAATATTATTATAACATATTAATCTAATCTATCTAAATAGAAGTAATTATCGTAAACTTTTTACTAAAAATAATAAATAAACTTTTTTTATTGTTGTTTCTTTCAATCTCTTATCATGTTATTTTATATTATGCGAAAAATATTGGAACATTAAATACTAATTACTGTTCTATAAATATACTAAATAAATTGGCATAGATACAATTCTTTCTTATTAACAAAACCATAACCGAATGTGCAAGGCTTGAATATTCAGTTCTGGTATGATGGAAGCTCTTAGTTTGTAGAATATGCAAGGTCAAGTAATAATAAAAGAATCAATATTCTTGCTATATCTTTTCATGATAAACCTAAATGGTAAATGTCATTAGTAGGGTTCTACCTGAACAGTAGAGTCCATCGACATATTCACAAATTGCAAAAGAAGACAAAGACTGGTTATATCCTCAAATGATACAAGCAATCAAAGAAAAGATTAAAGATTCTATTACTCTTGTATTTTCTCCTACAATATTGTCAAATTTAATGAATTATGGATAATGATGAGAAAGAATGAATAGATAAACTTGTTTCAAGAGATTAATTTATTATTACTATCTAATATAGTGAACCCGAGAAAACTACGGGCCCGTCGGGAGTAATACCGATAGCGGTTCTAAATGCGGAGTCCAATGTAGAAATATCAGTACGTGTATTTAGCTTTTTTTATTAAGAAACTTATTGTTAATTTTTTAAATTATCAATCAATAAAAAATAATAGTATTTTTAATTTATTATTATCAAGATACATAGTCTAATTTGAATTTGAGTGTGCTGTCTTCATCTTTTGGCAAATTTTTTGTTTGACAATCTTTGAAATCACCATCTTCTAAGCATACTTTAACCTCTTCTTTTGGTTCACCTGAAATAGTTTCTTTAATTTTTTTTGAGTCATCATTTATTTTTATTGTTGTTTCTTGAGTTTCATCGTCTGTTTTGATAGATAAGTCTGCTTTAGTGTCAGCATTATCTTCATTCTGAATATCTATATTTAGTTTATAGTCTTCTGCATAAGATAGTTGAGATATTAAAGAAAATGAAACAAATATGGTAGCCACGATTGATAAAGATATAAGCAATGGATTAAGTCCTATTGTATTATTATTTTTTTCTTTATTCTTCATAATTTTTTATTGGGAATATTTTATAAGAATATTTGAAAAGATAAATATAGAAAAAGAGTTTGAATTAATTTCAGAATATATTCCTCTATATAGATTTTATTATTAGAAACTTATTTTAAATTATCAGAGAAAACCAAAGACAGTAAAAAATTTAAATTTTCAAACCAATTAAATTAAGTTAACCAAATTAATGATTTTGTCAATTCAAATAATAATGAATTATTTCCAATAGATTAGTATTTGTAATTGGTTTTTTGACAATTTCGAGGTTTAAATCATTATTTATTACATTATCATATGCAGTTATTATTACCATTTTGATATTTGGATTTATGATTGATATTTTATTAGATAGCTCGCATCCTTGCATTGGTGACATTTTATAGTCAATAATAATCAAATCAAATTCATATGGATGTTTATGAATATAATCAAGTGCCATAAGAGGATTAGTAAACCCTATCACATCATAACCGTTTTCTTGTAGTACTGCTTTAAATACAATAATAAGATCCTCTTCATCATCCACTACAGCTATTGATTTATATTTTAACTCCAAGGATTATCTAATATATTTATTATAAAAGAGATATTTAATTATTTAATATATATACTCTTTCTCTCCGTAACTCCTCTTCTTAAATTTATAATAAAATATAATATTTGTAATAGAATAAAACAAATAACAAATGTCTCATTAATCTTTTCCAAAAATATCTGGCAAAATAGTCACTTTAAGAGAACTTTCAACGGATGATGCTATAACTATAGTAAGTCTTATGAATTATGAAATAGCTAAATACCTTTATGGAGTTCCTTATCCTTATAAATTCGATGATGCTTTAAATTTTATTAAATCTAGTTATAAAAATTTCAGTTTACATAATGGGATAACTTTTGGTATAGAATACAAAATACATTAGAATCAAATCTGTCATTAGCTGGACCTATAGGTATTAAAGAGATTGATTATGTTAACAAAAAAGCAAACATAGGTTATTGGATGGGTAAACAATATCAAGGTAAAGGCATAGCAACAGAATGTATTAAACTAGCAATTAACTATGCATTTGATATATTGGAATTAGAAGAAATTTCAGCTTATGTTTTTACAGATAACAATCCATCTATAAGAGTTTTAGAAAAAAATAGATTTGTTAAGACAAGCGAGGTAAATGAATATCATCCTTTGTCACATAGATACAGAAATTCTTTAATTTATATACTAAAAAATAAGAATAATAAGCTAAATTAAAACATAATTTTATACCTATATCAGCAGGATATGTCAGGAGTAACACCAATAACAGTTCTAAAATAAGAGTCTACTATTATTATCATCCATGTACTTCAAATCATTATTATTAAAATCAAAAAACACTTAGAGAGTTTTTCCAAAAATGTTAAGGTCACTTACCTCTTTAATCTCTTCAGTATTTTTAATCATCGTCTTGAGAATTTCCAAGGAAATCTCTTTGGATTCAGCTTTTACTGTTCCAACAATAACAAAATGAAAGTCTTTCTTGTAGGAAGAAGATAGTGTCATTGTTTTTTAAACCTATCATTCTTGAGATTCTTAATTTATAAGCCTAATGGAATAAACGTACATTTTAACATTTTTTGTGATTCCATGTAGTATGTTCCCTATCATGTATGTACCTTTTATTATTAAAAACTTACTTCAAGCTAACTTGAGAATATAAATTAATTTTGAGTTTGTGGAATTCTAGAAATTTCAATATAATCTCTTAATAGCTTAGTTTTAAGGAAATCTATTTCATATCATTTAAGTATATTAAAGAATTACTATTAGTAGTTATTCTTTTAATGGTAAGCTAAAAGTAAATGTTGAGCCTCTATCATCTTTATTTTTTTCATCATTATTAAATGCCTATATACTGCCACCATGCATTTCAATTATACTTTTGGAAATAAATAATCCCAAACCAGTTACACCTGCTATAGAAGATGTAGTAGTAAATTTTGTAAAAAATTTTGGCAATATCACTGAATCAAGACCTGTTCCTGTATCTTTTATGCTAACGATAACTTTGTTACTATTATTATGATTGATTTTTTTTGTTCCAACAATAATAGTAAGGCTACCTTCATCTGTAAAAAATGATTCAACCTAACTCACATCCTACCTATAATGAACGTCATCAAAAGATTATAGAAATGATAGATTTGACTATGGATAAATATAGAACAGCAGTCAATACACAAAAGATGAACGAACAAGTAATAATAGATAATATCATCGAGGAACTGGACAAGAAAAGAGATATAGCTATAAACAAAAAGAAAAAAGCTTTACTAAATGATGAAGTCTCAATTTATAGATTAGAGGAAAATACTCTTGACTATATTCTTTTCATAATTCGTGAATGGGCAGGAAAATATTATTAAAATAAAAATAAAAGAATTCACTCTTTTGATTAATAGATGAACCCGAGAAAATAGCTTGTAATTAGCTTTTATTATCAGAAACTTATTTTAAAATAATTTTTTGTTTGAAATTTCAAAAATATTTTAGATGTATTTTGAATCGAAGAATAATAATTAGAATTATTGAACTTATTAAAAATAAATTTTATTTGTTATTAAAATAAAAAATAAAAAAATGATGGAGGTTTAAGGTTTCAATGGTGGATTGGCAAAGCAATATCCAAAAGTAAAGAATAGTCTATCATATTCATTAATTAAGGCAGAAAAATAAATTAAAATCGTCAATAATGAATTTTCCATCAGAGTAATTGTAGATTTTTCATTCTTCAGATTTAGATTATCTAGAACCAAATAATTTATCTATATTATAGTTATACCCTTTCCTAATGACGGAAAAATCTGGTTTACCATTTGAGATAGTAAAATCCAAAGATACAGAAAAAAATAAAATCTCTGCAGGATTAAAAAAGATAGAAATATTCGCTAGTCCTGAACAAGTTGATGAAATAATTTCAGAGATTGAGAGTTTAAATCTAGAGGCAACATTGTATGACTCTCATGGTTATGGACAGTCCAAACAAAAAATAAGGTCCGGGAAAGCAGGAGGACAAACCGCAACAATATCTACAAATCGTAAGACAATAGTAATTATAGCAGAATCTGATATTCTAGAGGAT
>JAATVK010000109.1 GCA_014523485.1 Nitrososphaerales archaeon TH5894 | reverse complement strand
CCGAAACTCTAAAAATCGGCTTGTAAAAATGTTCAGCAAAAATGAACGTATTTCTCTATTCCCAAGAATATTGGGAAGTCTGAGCAGAAAACCTTCAATGGAGTATCTAACTATTAGGATTTGCCTAGAAGATAAAGTATTCTCTATGTCAATATACATAACTTTACTCATCATTGAATGTTATTTTTTGTAATTGTGCAATTAGTTTAACAAATTGTAAATTTACTGATACTTAAAGTGCGATTAAAATACGTTCTATTTTTATGTCAAACTCTAGAATCCTTTGTTTATACCTAATAATAGAACTCTTTTGTCTCTAAATTGCATCTTATAAGAGAGCAATACAGAGAAAAAAGAGAATTGAAAAAAGTTTGGTACAAACAATGAATTCACGTTGGATAGATTCAAACTTGTTAATAAAATGACATAATGCCATCCAACTACGTATATTTATGGCTTAAGCTGTGTTGTTTTGTGTTGATTATAACCTGGATACAATCGACTTTTACTATGATTTTATCACTTGTAAAAAATTATCAAATTATTACAAAATCAATCTTATATCGCCCTCGTATTTTCTTCTGATTCTTATTTCATATATTAACACAAGCAGTGAGCTCCCTCGACTGATGATAGTAATATTATTCATGTCAACCATAAAATGGTCAACATAATGGTCAACTTTTTATTGTATTATTCAGAAAATTTTATTCTAATTTGGTCAACACTTAATACGAATTAAATATAAAAACTAGTGGGGATTTATACCGATACAATTTTTTGGACTGGGCGGGATTTGAACCCGCGACCTTTCGGTTGCGAACCGAACGTTCATACCAACCTGAACTACCAGCCCTCTAGAAAAACTATAAAGCGTTGTAATAAATTTAGAAATATAAATGAAATTAGTATAATTTATTATACTTTGTTTTTTTACTTCTACTTTATATATTAATAAGAAATAGATTTTATAAATCAAATTTTTGTAGAAATTCCAACATTATTGAAGAATATCACAATTATTATAATATATAACAAATTTAGTTAAAATTATTGTATAAGAATATTAAAGTAAAACCTTATATATGAAAAAGCAACTTCCCCATTCAATGAAACTATTGACAACTGGAGTTATGATAGGGATGCTTGTTACAGGACTTTTATTAAGTCCTTTTGTATCAGGTTTTCCATTTATAACCAAAGTATTCGCACAAGAAGAAGACGCAGAAGATGGACCAGTAAAAAATGTCCTTTTAGTGGCAAACGAACATAAAGTTAAAGTTGCACCAGATAATGCCTTACATCCAGGTGGCATAGAGTATGCTGCAATGACCTTTAATGGTACAATTCCAGCTCCATCTATGGGCGTGGATCAAGGAGATATTTTAAATGTTACAATTAGAAATGATGGTAAAACAATTCATAGTCTTGATTTCCATGCTGGAATAGGACCAAGTAAAGTTTTATCCGGTAATATTGCTCCAGGTGAAACTAAATCTGTAGCTGTACATGCTGTTAATCCAGGAGCATTTATGTATCACTGTGGTGCTGATGGGTTGAATGGTGTATGGGAACACATTTCAAACGGTATGTATGGTGTAGTTGTTGTACATCCAGAAAATGAAGAACCAGCAAAAGAATTCTATCTAGCATTTTCAGAAAATTATAATACTGCCGATAAAGGCCTTTTTGTAGGTGCTAACGGTACAGTTGGAACATTTGATCTTACTAAATTTGCTACTGACCAGCCTGATCTTATAATGACTAACGGTATGGCACACAAATATGTTCCAAGCATCGGCGAGACAGCAAAGCTCGTTTTGAATCCAAATCCAGAAATATTCAAGGTTACACCAGGTGAATTGACAAGATGGTATATCCTAAATCCAGGTCCTAACCAAGGAACATCTTTCCACTTTATATCCGGTCAGATTACTGTAAGAGATGGAAGTAGTCCTACAGGAGACGATTATGGAACTCAACTCATCAATGATGAAACATATTGGATTCCTCCAGGTTCTGCTTCAGTAATTGAATCTACATTCCCAGAAGCTGGTACATATGTAGGTGTTGACCACAACATGAATCATGTAGTAAGAGGTGCAGCCCTTGCTGTTGTCGCTGATGGAAATGCTACAGATAGTGATCATCCTCCAGGAACTGGAGTTGCTCCAAAAGGTAGCGAAAGTGCAGTAGCAGAAGTGGGAAAACCAATTCCATATGAACAAATAATTGCAAATACAACTTCTAAAACAATGAATGCAACCTTAGCAAGTGGAACAATGAATGCAACCTTAGCAAGTGCTCAAGAAGCAATATCTATTGCAGCAGGATCTTCAAATCCAAGCGCTACTGAATTTTTTGTCCCAGCTGAAGCCTCTGTAGCTGCAGGATCCACTGTCACATTTTCAAATGACGACACTACAATTCATACAGTAGTAGAAGGAAGTGCCCAAGGTGGAGCAGCTGGAGAACCAGCGTTTGATTCTAGTATAATTGCACCAGGTGCGACATGGGAACACACATTTGATGCAGCAGGAGAATTTGACTATTACTGTTCTTTACATCCGTTCATGACGGGTAAAGTAACAGTAACCTAAACTTATTTTTTTTAAATTAAGTACTTAAATAAATTTTAAACATCATAATAAATATCAGTAAATACTTTTTTATTATTTTAATACTTTTCAAGTAACATAATTAATAACGAGCTCTTGTCTTACTATTTAGGATAATGCAAAATTCATGTGACCTATTAATAAAAAATGGAACTGTTGTAATCCCTAAAGTTGGAATTCTCAATACTAATATTATGATTGAAAATGGAAAAATAAAAGAGCTTTCCAAATCATTAGGTAACATCTATTATAATAGCTCTATTGACGCAACAGGGAAATATATCCTTCCTGGATTAATAGATCCACATGTTCATTATGGTGTTTATACACCAATAGACGAGGCAGCTAGAACTGAATCCAAGTCAGCAGCTATAGGAGGAGTTACAACAATGATAAGAATGTTAAGATTATATTCAGATTATCAAACTAACATTCAAAAACAAATTAATGCTAGTTTAAAGAATCATATAATAGATTTCTCTATTCATCCTTCAATTTTAATAGAACAACATTTACAAGATATTTCCTATTTGATACAAGAAAAAGGAATAAATTCATTCAAGGTATACATGAACTTAGGATCTAAACTTAATCAAATTCATATGGATTTAAATCCAACTGAAAAAGAGATTCGAAGTGGAAAGGTAGAAATTTCTAATGATTTTTTAGATAAAATTGTTAAAACTACTTCCCGTTTTAATACTATGCTTTTAGTACATGCAGAGGATCCAGAAATCTGTTTCAACGAAATAAAAAGGGAAATTATTGATAAAAAAAATAACAACCAAAAGTTATCATCATCATCATCATCCTTCAAATCCAATGCAAATCCTACCAGTTTAGCAATAGACCACTCCACTCTACCTTGCATTAATATAGAAAAAAATATTGATACAAAAAAAGGTCAGAAAAAAAAGACTAAAAATAATATTAATAAAAAAATTCAAGTTCAGAAAGATCAAAAATTGAAACAGAAGAATTTACTCGAATTATGGTCACGATGT
>JAATVK010000108.1 GCA_014523485.1 Nitrososphaerales archaeon TH5894 | reverse complement strand
TTGAGAGCTGCAATTGCTGCAGCAGCATATGGGAAAGATAATATTAGCATAGGAGTTTTCTCCAAAGTTCAAGTAATGCGATCTCATTCCGTATCTGCTGAAGGAGGTACTGCAGCAGTTTTATTTGAAGACGAAGGAGATAATATCGAATCTCACATATATGATACAATTAAAGGCAGTGATTTTTTAGCCGATCAGGATGTAGCTGAAAGACTAGTTAAAACAATACCTCATGAAGTTTATCAACTAGATCATTGGGGTATGCCTTGGTCCCGAAGGGAAGATGGACGTATTGGACAAAGAAAATTTGGCGGTTATTCATTCCCCCGCGCCACCTATGCCCAGGATAAAGTAGGTTTTTATGAAATGCAAACCTTATACGATACATGTCAAAAGTATGATAATATTAATTTCTACAATGAATGGTATTGTACTAGTATACTTAAGGAGAATAATTTATTCCGTGGATTAACAGCAATCGAAATGAAAAACGGAAATTTTGTCAAAATAAAGTCTCCAGCTGGCATTATATGTACTGGAGGCGCAGGAAGAATTTACAGCTTTTCTACTTATGCTTATTCCTCCACGCCAGACGGTATTGATATGGCATACCGTGCTGGGTTAGCAATGAAAGATATGGAATTTGTTCAATTTCATCCGACTGGTATTTTACCATCAGGAATATTACTAACGGAAGGAGCAAGAGGAGAAGGTGGCTATCTCATTAATAACCAGAATGAGCGTTTTATGAAAAAATATGCTCCAGAAAAACTAGAGCTCGCTCCTAGAGATGTTGTCTCCCGATCGATGATTAGAGAAATTCAACTAGGAAAAGGCTTCAAACACGAATCAGGTGTTGATTGTTTAAAATTAGATTTAACGCATTTGGGAGATGAAAAGATTAAAGAACGGTTAGCTGGAATCCGAGAAATTGGAATAAAATTTTCAGGTATTGATGTAATTGAAGCTCCTATTGAAATTAGGCCTGTTTGTCATTATATGATGGGAGGCATTCATACTGATTTTGATGGAAAAACTGAATTGGGAGGTTTATGGGCTGCAGGTGAGGCAGCATGTAATAGCACACATGGGGCAAATAGACTAGGGGCAAATTCAACATCGGAATGTATTGTGTGGGGAAGAATCACAGGAGAACAAGCAGCACAATTTGCATTAGATAGAAAAGATTCTACAATCGATATATCAGACAATCAAGTTCAAGCCGAGGAAAAAAGAATTTATGATGGAATTTTTAGAGGAAGGGGTGAAGTTAATCCATACGAAGTAAGAAAGAAATTAACTGACACTATGGATGACAAGGCATATGTTTTTCGAAGTGAAGAAAGTCTAGTTTCTGGATTAAAAACAATAAGGGAATTGAAAGCATTAACGTGGAAGCATGTTGAAGATAAATCAAAGGAATATAATACTAATTTTACTAATGTGATGGAGATTGATGCGATGCTGAGGACAGCAGAGGTAGTCTTGATGGGTGCAATAAATAGAAAAGAGTCTAGAGGAGCACATGCTAGAGTAGACTATACGAATAGAGATGATATAAATTATTTAAAGCATACATTAGCCTATTATAATTCTGAAGATGAACCAAAATTAGTATGGCATCCAGTAACTTTTACAAGATATGTTCCTGTGGAGAGGAAATATTGATATGACTTCTGCTACATCACCAGCAAAACGGATTGATAATAATAATAGAATCAATAGAGAAGGATTAAGAGGATGGCTTAATCCACTAAGATATGGGTGGGAAAGAGTTTCTTATTGGTTTCAAAGATTAACAGGAATCTTTCTCCTAGTATATTTTATTGGTCATGTTTATGAGACTAGCTCATTGGTGAGTGGTCCAGATGCATGGGCTGCAATGTTAGAGATGACACAAACTATAGGAGGCCATTTATTTTTAATTCTTGTAATAGGAGCAAGTACCTTTCATACAGTAAACGGAATACGATTAATCTTTACTGAGTCTGGCCAAGGTCTAGGAAAACCTGGGAGGCCTGATTACCCATATGATCCTACATCTCTTAACAATAAGCAACGTTCAGGATTGTGGATTGCGTTTATCCTAGCTGCTGTTGCGATGTTATATGGGGCAAATGTGCTTTTTAGTGGGGGAGATTGAAGATTCAAATGACATCAGATAATATCAAAAATAGTAAAAATAAAAAAACTACAAAATGGATTTCAAATATTACTCTTTTACGAGAAAGCCAAATAATGAAAATACACTACATTACTGGTGTAGCCGCATTATTTGTAGTTGCTATTCACATTTTGATGAGGTTAATTATGCCATTTAATATGTCACTTGAATTCGAAAATGTTATATTAAATTATAAAAATGTTTTTTATGCCCTACTGCTAGAATCTATTTTGGTACTAATAGCCATCCATGGCTTTAATGGTCTTAGAGTAATTCTATTAGAAATAAGACAAACTCAAATTTGGGAAAGAGGAGTGAATATATTAGTGATAATAGCAATGATTGGAATAATTGCATATGGGACCCGAACGATAATCATCGCTAATGGATTATCTTTGGGTTAATTATGTATGGGTGATCTTATAATATGAATATATTTAGAAAAGATAAAAGAAAAGAAATAAAGAATGAATTACCTTTAGAAGTATCAAATAATACATCTACCAGCAATAAAGGCTCAGTGAAACTCCGAGTTTTCAGGGTTAATGCAGTACAGAATCCTAATGATATTCCTCATTTTGATGAATTTCAAGTACCAGTAAAGAGATGGACTACTGTATTAGATGCCCTATTAGATGCCAAAAGTTATCAGGATAGTAGTATTGGGATTCGTTATTCCTGTCGAATGGCTTCCTGTGGATCTTGTGGAATGAAAATAAACGGTATTCCAAGACTAGCGTGTTATACCAAGATTTCTGATCTGGATACAAACACAATTACGTGTGAACCTCTTCCTAACTTTCCCTATATTCGAGATCTAGTTACGGATTTTTCTCAGTTCTTTAATCATCATCGAAGTGTCATGCCATTTATGCAAAATAAAAAAGCGGACATACCAAATACCAATGAACTTACAGAATATAAGCAGAGCCCACAAGATCTTGATAAATTCCTTCAATTTTCATACTGTATAAAATGTGGTCTATGTTATTCTGCATGTCCTACTGTTGCCACTGATGTCAAATTCCCTGGGCCTCAAGCATTATCACAAGCCTACAGATATTTTGCCGATTCTCGAGACTCAGACAAGTCAAATCGACTTAAAATAATTGATACCAATCATGGGATATGGAGATGTCATTTTGCAGGTTCATGCAGCAATGTTTGTCCGAAAGGCGTAGATCCAGCATTAGGTATTCAGCTTCTACGCAGTCATCTATTAGGAATTTCTAAGAGTGAAAAAAAAATTGCACAACTTCAAGATAGATCTACTAATACTTACAGAGAAGAAGACGGAGAAGAACAAATAGAAAAAGAAGACTTAAAGGAATAATTCTATAATCGAGAATCTAAAATAACTAGAAGTATAATTATTTTATAATTTTTTACTCCTTTCAAACGACCACGATGATTATGATTATTATTAGTCTTAGTTTTTTAATCTGTTAATTGCATTTGCAGATTTTCCTAGAGTAGATAAAAATATAGGATAAAAATAGTTATAATAAAAATATTAAGGTAGTACCTGACTATTAATAAACACGAAATTTACTTTTGTTGTTTGTTTTCGTGATTTTCTTCCTCCTTAGAAGGAGGTTTGCTTTCATTTACCTGCTTATTTATAGCTTCAGCCATAAAATGATTGCTCACATTAATTTTTACGTTTTCGACTCCTTCTATTTTATAAATATTATCTCTAACATCTTGAGCAATTTTAAAACCAAAAACCGCAGGACAAAATGGACTTGTTAAATGTAAATCAACATTTACATCTTTTTCTTCAATATCTACTTTATCAATCAATTCTAATTCCATAATGGATACCCCTATTTCAGGATCTACAATTTTTGATAATTCATCAAAAATTTGCCTACGGGTTTGTTGTATATCTTGAGACATTATATAAAGTAGTCAAAAACCATATTTAACTATTTATTGAATTTCCTTCTTATTATTTGTCATAATCCATTGTAAGGTTATACCAGAAGAATAAATGAATATATTATATCTTTTTCAATTTAGTATGATTGATATTTTGTATCGCTCGAGACAAAAAGAAAATTTGGATAAAAATGTATTAAATTTTCTTTCTTCTCTTAATGAAGATGCTAATATACTTAGCTATGATATTTTAGGCACTCAGGCTCATTGTCTAATGTTACACAAAATTGGAATTTTAACGTCTAATGAATTATCTCAAATTCTTTCATCGTTAAGGAAAATAAAATTTGATTCAAAAAATAGGGGGAAGATACAAAATATACGTTCAAATGAACTATATCTTTCGGAGGATATACATGAACTAATCGAATCTATAGTTATTCAAGATATTGGATTAGATATAGGAGGAAAAATGCACACAGGACGATCAAGAAATGATCAAGTCATTTTAGATATAAGAATGAAATTAAGAGATGATATAATAGATATTTGTGAATTAATTATTAATGTTATTAAATCTCTTGTTAGGAAATCCAAAGAACACACAAATACAATAATATCACTATATACCCATTTACAACAAGCGCAAATAGGAACGGTTTCTCATTATCTTTTATCATATTCTTTTACTCTTTTAAGAGATCTTGAGAGAGTAAGTTCCTCATTTGAGAAAAATAATTTATCACCACTTGGATCCTGTGCCATTGGTGGAACAGGAATACCTATAGATAGAAACTATACGGCTTCCCTTTTAGGATTTAAAGGCTTATCGGAAAATTCTATCGATGCGACTAGCTCAAGAGATTCACTTATAGAATATTTGTCTTTTCTTTCAATCATGATGAGTACGCTTAGTAGAATTGCTGAAGATTTTATTTTATGGTCTACTTCTGAATTTAATTATATTGAACTATCAGACAAATATAGCTCTACATCCAGTGTTATGCCACAAAAGAAAAATCCTGATCCCCTTGAGATAATTAGATCTCGTACTTCAATTGTTATGGGAATGCTAATGTCTTCACTTTCTCTAATAAAGAATCTTCCATCTGGCTATCATAGAGACTTACAGGACCTGAAACCACTTTTGTCCAAATCAACAACAATAGTTAAAGAGTCTTTATCTATAATGAAAGGTGTTATTGATACTTTTATCGTGAACGAAAAAAATACTTGTAATTCAGCAAACAAAAGCTATGGCGTATCTCTTGATATAGCCGAGCAGATTGTAATTAAATACAATATTCCATTTAGAAAAGTACACAAATTAATGGGCGCATTAGTACAACATGCTGTAAAAAATGAGAATATTTCCTTAAGCGAGATTGCTAAGGAGGATGTAAATAAAATATTAAAGTTCACAAAAATTAAAATAGATGTTGATGAATTAATGTATATCATTAAGGACACAACTCCTGAAAAATCACTATTACTCAGAAACTCGTATGGATCACCAAACCCAATGCAACAAAAAGACATGGTAAATTCAATCGAAAAATCACTATTAGTTTATGGTAAAGTAATATCACAAAGAAAAGAATTGTTAGATGCAGCATTCGATAACTTAGAGAAAGAGGTTATTTTAAATACTATTTTTGATAATAAAAAAAAAATCAAACATTAATAATTTTTATCTTCTCGTTAGTTGTTATTTGTTTCTATAAATAGGAAATAAGAAATTTATTAATAAATATTTTATAGCCCGGCCCAGATTCGAACTGGGGTCAAAGGCTCCAAAGGCCTTTATGCTTGGCCGCTACAATCGGCGGAAAATAAATAATATTTCCTCCACCGGGCTTCCGGGCATAATGTCGTGTAAATCACTAGGATTATAATGTTATGGATTAAAGAGAAATTTTTTGAATATTTTTATAGGATCTTCCATTTCTGCTATAATTTTTAAAGATATTTCCTGTATGGTATTAGGATCAGATTTTATATTGGGAATTTTTTTATTTTTTGTTGTTCCACGTTGAGATAGGATATTTTTTATATATTTAGTTAAGGTGAATGAGTTTTTGACCTTTTTAATTAACCCCATTTTTATAAGATATTTTTCAACATAAAAATTAATAGGTGTTATGGAAATAACAGGTTTACCCATTAATGCGGCTTCAGCGCTCATTGTGCCTCCAGCACCTACAAATAAATCTGCAAGTTTTAGTAATATAGTACCATCAGTTACAGTTTCTATTATTTTTGTCCCACCCCTTTTTTCAAATCTATACTTGTAAAAATCAACCTGATCAAGGTATCTAGCAAGAATTAAAATATTATATTCATCAGAGAATTGTTTAACTACCTCATCTATTAACCCAATCGAACTTTTTACATTTTTATCAGTAATATACGATGCTTTTATCTCTTCTGGTCTAATTAAAATAGTCTGTTTTGTGTTATCAATTTTTAATTTTTTTTGCATTTTTAAAATCTCGTGCGTGCCATTAAATTGTAGTTCTTTTTTTATCCATACTATCGGATCAAGTGCTTTATATTGGGTTATCCTATCTTTTTTGAAACCAAGTTTTGTCCATTCTCGCAAAGGAATTACCCAAGGAGAAAATAATCTATCAGCAAGCGGAACTGTTAGTTTAGCTACTGCAGTAGCATGAGGTGAATCATTAAATATATAATGTTTTATTCCGAGTCCGAACGCTACTCTTGAAGCCTCTGGAGATGAGAAAGATACCGTCAAATCTGGCTTAAATGAATTAATTACACTAGAAAGAAGGAAAGCTCTTTCAGTACTTGTATTTAATTTTTCAAATTTGTTATCTCCACCATGTTTACCTATTGTGTGAATATCTAATTTCTTTATCTTTGCTAATTCTTTCGCTTCTCTGTAATCTCGTCCAGTACAGAGTATTTCATGATCATCTTCTTTTAACGTATCTACAAAATATTTAAAAAACATTATTTGTTTGGGAGTAAGTATATCAAACCAAATTCTCAATAATATAAATACGTAATAACATCATTGAATATACTTTTCTTTTTTAGTTAATGAGATGGCATTCTGATTAAATTTAAATGAGTTTCAATCAAAAGTGAGATTTATACTGTAGAATTATTAGCTAAAAGAAATGAATAACTTTAGTAAGGAGCTCTTTTCTATATCTGTTTGTTAAAGTGTCCTATTCTCCAAATGTTGCTGTCTATGGATTAAGTACGGAAGGATATAACTTTGCTTCTTCTATTGTATCTGCAGGGCACAAGGTCTCAATTATTGATGAGTCTTCCAAAATGGGAATCTTATTAAATAATGATATTACAAGAACATATTCTACTGCATCTGATCTTATCGAAGACCAACCATTACTTGAGGCAGAACCTCTAGATAGCGTAATATCTTCGGCCTCCTATCTCTTCTTTTTTCCCAAGATAAGAAAAATTGGTCACGAAGTAAAAATTGATATATCTTCAAAATTTATAGATGCTATAAAACCGATCAATAAGGATACTTCTATTGTTTATCCACTTCCGATGGGAATAGCTGGGAATGAAGAAAATATAGATATTTTAGAACATACAACAGGCATGACAGTTGGAGAGAATTTATATTACTATTATATGCCTCTTAATTCTGGTCCGATTCTGTCAACTACTACTATTTTAGGAAACTTCAACTCTAAGAGAGATAATTTTTTGGAGGGAATGTTAAATAGATTTACTAACCAGGAAATAAATTTTGTTGATGTAGTGTCTGCCGAATTGGCTTATGTTTCTAGAATCTTACGTCATTATTCAGGAATTGCAAGTGTGCTAGAAGTTTGCAAATTTGCAACTGGATATGGCGTTGATAACCGAATTGTAGATAATTTTCACAAAGACCTTTATTTAGATGATATAACTAACGGATTACATGATTTAAGAATTATTCAGTCATCTTTACATGGTTCTAATCCACTTGTATATCTTGTAAATGGTACTATCAAAAGTATCGAAGGTTATTCTAAAAATCTTATCGACAAAGTAAGATATATTCTCAAAAAACGAGATCTCAAAGCAAGTAAAACTAAGATTTCAATTTCCTGGACTTTGGATGTCAATGAGATGAGAGGAGATAAAATAGGTGTATATACATTGTTAGAATCAAGGTTGAGAGATTATATAGGAGATGTGGAAAGGAGAGGAAAAAACACACTTGACAATTATCCAAGTGATAAAACTACCATATATATTGCATGCTCCAAAACTGATTTTCATTTACTATCAAAAAATAATAGTGCGGAAACGATTATAATTAAAGCCAATCCTTTTTGCGAAGTAATATAATAAACTAATATTATTATTATAATAATAGTAATAAAAAGAAAAATTACTGGTTATATTCTGTTTTAGCCTTATTTAAAGAATATTTTTTTTATTAGTAAGATTAAATTGGTATTTAATTTCTTGTTAATATTTTTTTGCTAAATAACATGTTCTTCCCAAATTGTCTTTTTTTCATCATATTCCTTTCTGGAATATTTAACTCTGGCAGGGTTGCCTATAACTACCGTTTCAGATGGCACATCTTTTGTTACTACAGAACCCATACCAACAACTGCATTCTTTCCAATAGTTACACCAGGTTTTATTACTGCTCTAGCCGCTATTATTGCTCCATCCTCTACAGTAACTCCTATCATTTTTGGACTCATGGGATAAGGATCATTGGTGAACGTTGCACCAGGTGCAATGAATACATTGTTTCCTATTACTGTTAATGGTGGAATATATACAGCCCCCTCAATACGGGTATTATTTCCAATTTTAACATTATAATCAATATGTGAAAGAGATCCAATCATAACATTGTCACCTATTATGGTATTATCTCCGACATATGCAAAATGCCATATCTTTACATTTTTTCCAATATTTGCTGTCTTTGATACATAATTGTTTACTTTTGAAAATTTACCTTTGCTGCGACTATTATTACTTTTAATATTTTTTTTACGTTGGTTTTTATTTTTAGCCTGATTTTGCGTTTTTTTTTGAATAGTTTTCATTTTTATTTAGGGATATATTTGTTATGTATAACCTATAAATGCCACGGATTAGAATTTGTTAAAATATTCTCAGGGATACTATCTTTCCATTTTTTTAAAAATTGCAGATCTTTTTCTTTTTCTCGTAGTTCATCAGGTAACATGATGGGAATTTCATCAATAATAGGATAAAATCGAGAACATTTTTTACAATATAGTATTCCATCAATTATAACAATAACTTTCTCATTATGATTAATTACATTTACTTTGTTTCCTCCAGCATCTTTGTTTTTTTGTTTAACAATAATATTGTGCTCACCATCACTATTCAGTGTACGACTAATCTCTTTTTGCTTGTTTTTTTCTAATTCTTCCACATTTAACTCTATTAAAACCAAAGGATAGTTTTTATCTATGGGACAAGCCAGTATGTCCAGCATATTTTTTTTCATTTTATATCATATCATCCTAAATTAAGATAAATGGGAGCTCCCGTATTACTCGATAAAAGTGCTGCTTCTGCAATCTTGGTTACGTTAGTAGCTTCTTCTGGTAATACTTCTGGGCGATCTCTTTTCCCTTCAATAACTTCTAGAAAATTTCTTAATTCCAGTGAAAGAGGTTCAACTAAATTTATTCTTCTAGGAGTAGTTGTAGAAAGAGAATCTTCTATAGTTATTTCCTGTTTGATAAAATCACCATTGATAATTGCATCAGTACAAACTGCGCTAAAGTTTCTAACCTTTTTTGGTGTAATCCAATTTGACGAAATTACTGCTGCTCTATCTGTTCCAAAGCCTAGCATGATATTAGAAAAATCTTCAAAGGAATGAAAAATCTTTCCTGCTCTTGCAAATACAACATGAGGGTTAGTCCCAAAAAGGTATATCGCAGTGTCTATATCATGAACTGCCGTATCATAGATAATTCCCACATCCTTGATATGTAACGGCATTCTATTTTCTCGATGAAATTCCATCATCAGTAACTCTCCATAAATTTTTTCAGATAGTATTTTTTTTACGTCTTGAACAGCTGGATTAAACCTTTCAATATATCCACATGTCAGTGAAACTTTATTTTTTTTTGCTATTTGTATCATTTCTTCGCATTCCTTAGATAAGTAGGATAAAGGTTTTTCAACAAATACATTAATTCCCTTTTCCATCAGCTTTTTGCTAACTGGATAATGTGTCTTTGTTGGAGTACAAACTAGGCATGCATCTAAACTTTCGGAATTGATCATTTCATCCATTGAACCATAATAATTTACATTAAATCTAGTTGCCAGATCTTTAGCCCTAGTTTTATCCATATCGCATATTGATGTTAATACACCAAAATCATGAAGAACCCTTGAATGATTTTTTCCCCATCCGCCAACACCTATGATACCAATTTTTACAACATTACCATTCTTTGATCCAATTTTATGTAGATTTGATTTGGCATTGATATCTTGATATTTTCCTAATTCTATTACATTATCGACTCCACTTACATCTTTAGCAGGAGAGAGAATATCTTCTACCATACCTCAGTAGTCCATCCTTTATATTTCTCATTATTGTTGTTACAGGTAACTATTTCATTGTATGTATTCCTTATTTTTTTAGTTATTTGACCTTCTTTTCCATTTCCAATATTTCTACCATCAACACTAACAACGCCGATGATCTCAGCAGCAGTTCCTGTCAAAAAAATCTCTTCAGCAATATAAAGTTCTGAACGTAATATTGGTCGTTGAATAATAGTGTAACCAAGATCTTTTGCAAGTTCAATTACTGTGTCTCTTGTAACTCCTTCTAAAATTGATGAAGCCATATCAGGAGTAAATATAGTTTTATTCTTAATAACAAAAATATTTTCCCCAGGAGCCTCACTTACATTTCCGTTTTTGTCTAGCATGATAGCTTCATCATAACCATTTCTTTTACATTCTTGTGTTGCCAAAATGGAATTAAGATAATTAGCTCCAGACTTAGCAATGGGAGGCATAGAAGAATCATGAATTCTTCTCCATGAGGAAACACCTACTCTAATACCTTCTGTTTGAAAGTATCTTGCAAAAGGAAATACAATAATAAACGTATGAGTTGGAGATTCATAAGTTACATTTAGATCTATACCGTGAACTCCTACAAATGAAAGTGGCCTAATATAACAGGATTCTCTCATGTTTACTTTTCTTAATAGCTGTACTGTTCCATCTACCATTTCATCTATGGTATGATTAATTTTAATAGAATATATGGACGCGGAGCGAAATAGTCTTTCCATGTGTTCTTTGAGTTTAAAAATATGTAGATTGTTGTTTGATTTATACGCTCTAATTCCTTCGAAGATCGAAGTCCCATAATGTAGTGCATGTGTATTTATCGGAATTAACGCTTTCTCCCATTCAATAAATTTACCGTCAAACCAAATATATTCTGCTCCCTTGTTCTTCATTTTAAGAAACGTATTTTTAAGAATTAATAAAACTTTTCTATATATATTTAATTAAAAAAATCCTTTTTTAGGGAATTTTACTCCAACTACTTTTAAAGTTTCATCATTTTTATTTGCAAATTTTTCAACTATATTCCAATTATCTTCTATAACTTTGATCACAGGGTGTGGAATTTTATCTTTCCATTGTGAATTTATTAAATCTCTTTTTTTACTGAGAGCCTGTTCATAAATATCTTCTTTAACCTGAGTGGCTGAAATGGGTAGTCTTTTGGCTTTAATTGGATTAAATCTATAAATCATTAGAGCATACCGTTCTACTCGGTCACCTGTATAGGATATAAATTTTTTTTCTCTAACTGACTTTAAGACCTGTTCCCTAATTTTCCAGGAATAAGGAGAAAAAATTGGCGGTAGGTACTTGATAAAAGGAGCAAAAAATGTATAATTAGGTGAAACAATAACGTTTTTTTCATTTGGAAAAACAGATTCTATCATTAATTTTCTAACCTCATATGGAAATGGAAAGCTCCTGGTATTCAGCTCCTTTCCATTTTTTAAAAACCGAACTGGATAGACATATACGGTATATTTTTTCTGAAGACTAGATATTATCTCTTGATGTGCTTTTGTAAATGGATTAAGATGTGCTAAATAAAGTGCAGCAAGTTTTTCCATAAGCCAACTATTACTAAATCTTGATTTTGGTCTTTCTGATGTAAATTTAAGATTTTAGTAATTATTATAATAATAGTAGTAATAATATAAAAATAACAACAAAAATTAATGTTAGTTTTCAAAAAAATAACTAACTAACTAGCTTCTTTTGATTACTATTTCGATTGTAGAGACGTTTCTTGTTCTTCCATCTTCTGATTGTACAGTCTCTGAACCGATCTTTACATCACCAATAGTGTAGCCTGCATTCTCCATTCGTTTCAATATAATTTGTGAAACATCAACGGC
>JAATVK010000107.1 GCA_014523485.1 Nitrososphaerales archaeon TH5894 | reverse complement strand
TTAAATTTGAATAATTTCCTATTATAGGTAAATAACTAAATGATGAATAGGATTCCTTGAATAGTGATGATGTAGTGAAATAAGTGTTTAGATTTATAGAATTTTCTCCAATTTCTAACCAAAATTCTTCTAGTGCTTTTTCAGGTTCTTCATTTTTGCTTCCAGCTATTATTGCTGCATTAACTCCACCTATTGAAGTTCCAGCAAGAATATCTAGCTTAATATTGCTTTTTGCTATTTCTTTATAAACTCCACAACCAAAAGCTCCTAGTGACCCACCGCCTTGAAGTACTAAAACCTTCTCCAGACTTTCAGTAGATGTATTCAAATCCAAATCATTCTTCATAATGATTTAGTGGTGTTAGATTGACATAAAATCTAACTGATTTATTATACAGATTCTAAGAATCCATCCTTCAAGTTTTTCTATATTTTCTTAATTGCGAGGAAAAGTTACTTATCCAACTTTTCCTTCTTATTTATAATTTCACTTCTACTTTCACACAAGATGTTTCTTAGATTAGTCAAACAACAACCTACATACAAAGAGACAAGAAGTTTAGGAATAAATGCATTATCACAGCAAGTGGGAATTTTCCGTTTTTAGCAATCAATGTTGACATTTCTTTCTGGACCATTCCGAATACTTTTCTGGTTAAGTTAAGATCCTTTTTTATTTTTGATTACTAAAACAATATAATAGCCCATCTTTTGAGCTAATAAAGAGCTTATTTTTCACAATACAAGGAGATGATTCTATTCCATCCATTGTAGGAAATTTCCAGTTGAGACTACCACTTTCAATACCTAAACCATAAATATGAGAATCTAACGAACCTACATATAGCATTCCCTCTTCCTTACCATCATCATTTTGTGTTATCACTGGAGAAGACCAAACCTTGTCTCCAGTTTCATATTTCCATTTGATAGAACCATTAATAGAGTGTAATGAATAGATCTTTTTATCAGAACATCCAAAGAAAATATGATTTTTTGATATAGCCACTGAAGAAAGAATAGGCTTAGCAGTTTCATATTTCCATTTGATAGAACCATTAGATTGATCTAAACAATACATTATACCGCTATGTGTTCCTATAAATAATGAATTAGTAGAGTTCATTAAACTTGGTGTGGCTCTAATTTTGCCATTTAACATACTCTTCCAATTTAAGTTACCATTTAAATCTAAACTATAGACACAGCAATCATCTGAACCAATAAATATTTCATTATTATTGGTAGCAGGGGAAGACCAAATAGAATCACCTGTATTAAATGTCCATAATATATTTCCTCTCATGTCTAGTGCATAAATTGTGGAATTAAGAGATCCAATCACTATTATCTTTCCATCACATATACAAGGAGATGAAAAGATATCACCAGTTATTGGTATATTCCATTTCTTTTTGCCTTCATTATTGATATCTAATGCATAAATAAAATTTCTTTCATGAGATTTGGAATTTGCATTAGTAATCCATGAATTAAAGGTGCATGATATTAACAAATTATCGTAAAGTAACATTGATGATACTAGAGGACATCCTATCTCTTTTTGCCAATTGATTTTTTTCTTGTAAATATCAATAGCGAAAATTCTACCAGTTATAGTTGAATTATAAACAACGTTATTATGGGAAATTGCTGAGGATATCATAGGTCCTAATTCAATTACCCAAAATAGCGATAGTTCTCGTGTTAGTTTTTCCGGAAAAATCCCACTTCTAGCTTCGTTTCCTCTAAATATGCGCCAAGAATTCTCGTTATTATTCAAGTAATAGAATAAAAAATTATAATCTATAATTTATTTTATATAATATATTATACCGATATTCAAATAGCATTAATATAATAAATACTAAATACATTTGAAATAGATTATTTTTTTAGGAATATCATTACTTTGTAGTCCATTATAATTCTTACAATATCCAAAAATAAAACTAATTAATTTGTTATTGATTTATATGAAATGATTGAATATCAATATTATATCGTAATAGTAAGTGCATTATGTCTGACTCAACAACCACCACCATTTCTCAACTGAAATTTCCCTTTTCACTAAAGAAAGATCAAATCGATGCGGTAAACGCATGGATTGATAAGAACTTTAGAGGTACAATAGTATATAGCACTGGAACTGGTAAAACTGAAATAGCGTTTGAATGTGCAAAGAGAGTTGCCTATGCATACCCTTCTTCTTCTACTTTAAATATTCTTTTAATGGTACCGAGGATTATCTTAATCGAACAGAACATCAGACGACTTGTATCATATGGGATACCGAAGGATAAAATAGGAGCATATTTTGGGGAAAGAAAACAGATTAGAGAGATAACAATATGTACATATCAAAGTATAATTAAAAATCTAGATATTATTCGTAGATCTAATATGGTTATTTTTGATGAAATACATTTGTTAAGAGATACAGCGAAAATCTTTAGTAAAATATTCGACGTCGTTATAGAAGATCATAAAAAAGCTATTCTTGGTCTTACTGCAACTCTTGATGAAAAAGACCTTTCCAAATATAATACAATTCTTACATTATTACCGCCAGTTAAAAGATATCCTATCAAAAATGCTGTTAATGATAAAAGACTAGCAAAGCCTATAGTTATTCCTTTAAAGGTCAATCTTACAGAGAAGGAACAAAAGGAATATGAGACATACTCTTCTAAAATCAAGAAAATTTCTAATCGGTTTAAAATATATGATGCAGAGTCTATGACAGGATTACTAAGGAAAGGTGGTTTTGTTAGTGGAATGGCAAAAGCATGGTTCCTAAACGTAAGAAAAAGGAAGTTGTTGTTATCTTGCTCAGAAAATAAATTATTATCTGCCTTAAATCTAATAACAAAAAAATTTCCAAATGAAAAAATTATGGTATTTAGTGAAACTATTGATTCAATCACTAAACTTAGGGATATGTTAGAATTAGAAGGCACAAAAACAAAGATAATTGATAGTAACATAAATTCTAGAAAGAGGCAATCTATCTTGAACCAATGGGGAAGAGAATTTTATCCTCTCTTATCAGTACATACCTTGGAAATAGGATTTGATATACCACAAGTTCGAATAGAAATTATCTTAGCTACAACTTCCAATATGAATCAGGTAATACAGAGAATTGGTAGAGTTATACGAAAGCAGGAAGGTAAAGATCTTGCATTAATCTATGTCATATATGTATCAGATACTAAGGATGATAAAATACATGACATCGTAAAGAAGGCAATAACAACGTCAACAACAAGTTTGCAGGGATATGAAGAAGAAGAAGAAGAAAATAGAAATGAGAAAATAGAAATACAAAAAGGTATTCTTAATAATCATATTGGAAATTTAACAAGGTTAAAAGAAGTTGAAAAAAAAAGACTTGAAAAGGCTTACAATATAATAGAATCTACTTTATATGAACCTATGATAGTTGAATTGAAAGAAGAAAAACAAGATAGTGACCAGGGTGAGAAAAATCAAAATCAAAGAGAAATTAAAAAATTATTTAGGGTGAAAAGTAGTATCAAAGAAAAAACCAAATACTATGATGTTGATATAGAAAAGAAGACTTGTACATGTCCAGATTTTAAATTTAAGTTACACAAATGTAAACATATTGTTGCAACAGAATTATTCTTATTTTAAAAAAAATAGTTAAAATATAAAAGTAAAAATTATAAAATGAAATTTATAATTAAGACTAGAGATATGATAAAAGAAATATTATTTTAGGATTTTTTGTCTTTATTATTCAAAAAAGGTATACTACTATTAATATGATTTGAAATGACACAAAAATATAAACTATAAGAGAATTATAAAAGAGAATCTCATTATAAGCAGAATTTATAACCTATAAATAACTAACTTTTAAACATATTAAATATCTTATTCCTCTAGTACTTCAGCTTTATGGATTATCAGAAAGTATTTAGATTTATTATATCCGTATGATGATGATTATCACATCTTTTTGTAACCTAAATATAATGTAAGTTTGCCTAGTTTTCCTTCTCCATATTTTAAAATATACATATTGAAATGACTAGTACTACAAGGATTCTTCAGACAAATCTAAATTGGTTGATTGTTGTTAATCTTAAATCGATCTTAGTATTTCATTGTTACGTAGCCTCATCACTAATGGTTGTTTGATAAAAAATAAGGTTAAGAGTTCTGTTTTATGTTCTTAATTAAATTCAATCCGTAAGATTTTACCTCATCATCAATTGTGCTACTAATTAACTCGTTTATTGCATCTATACCATTATTTTTGTAAGCAGATATAGTATCAAGCATTTGCTTTCGAAGTTCTGAGTCAGTAGTTTTACGAAATTGGCTTTTGAGATCCGCTATTTGTTTTTCTTCTGACATATTAGTTAGTCTTATTTTTACAACAAGTCTTATATCTTTAATGTTATTTCAAATCCTAATACAATATTTTTAACCTATCTTCTATTATATTTGACTTAATTCTCACCTATTCTCCTCTTATGAAAATTAAAAATATATTAGAAAAGTACTATGTTATAAAAAGAATTTTAAATCATTTTTTTTCCATGTGCTATTTTTTTTATTTCATTTGTAATTTCAATCAATTGAGCTGGTACTTCTTGAGAATTATTGGTCCACACAGCAGTGTGAATATCTGTATCTATTGTAACTGTAAGAGAAGATGATATCGCGGTATTATCTTCATTTTCTTTTTCTGTTACATAATTAGCTTTTGTATTAAAAAAATTGTTTTTTGTAATTGTCTCAATTAAATCAGTTTTTTCTGAATCTTCTATAGATTTTTGAGTCAAATCAGCACCACTCATATCTGTGGATACTTTAAGGTTATTAGATTCGGAATCAAAAGAAATAACTAAATAATTGTTTGCTAAACCTCCCGATTCTACATATTTAAAGCTAAAAGACGAAGGAGTATTTATTGAATTTTCTTTAGTACTAGTAGACATAGATTATATAAAACATAACATTAACATATTATTTAATCATTCTAAATGGATTTAGAGATAATTTGGTTAATTAAGGTTAACAGATTTTTTTCCATATTATTTAATCAGCAGGTTCAAAGTATAGATCTTTATTTTCCTTCAACACCTCTGTCTTTGACTTGCTGTTATCTTTATCACCATAGTTCTATTCTTCTTTATATTCTTAACAGTATTTCTAGGAATGTTATATTTTTTATATACCATTTGTGTTAGGTGATTAAAGGTCTTTTGATAAAATCACGAGCCGAATCATTATGAATACTAATGAATAATAATTATTCAAAAAATAATATTAAATGATTATACTATTTAACTATCTATAATAATACTTCCTATTGGAATTATAACTTTAATTCACTGGAAATAAATTTTGTAATAGTATTAAATAAAATTCTAAATTATAGTAATTTAAATAACATATGTTATTTCAAAATATAAAAATAACGTTTAAATTAATCAATAATACAGTGTTTTAAATTTGAATACCTATCGATTATTACTTTGTTTTGCTATGTGTTTTAATAAAACGTATTGGCTTATTCTATCTAATAAATTATCCTTAAATTAACAGAACCTATAAAAAATGTAACTCAGTATTTATAGCAGTTATATTCCTATAGTAATAGTAATGTCAAAACATAAAAATTCTTGGTTAACAATATATATAAAAAAATTCATAATTATTAAAAGAGATTGAATAGTATAAAGAGGAAGGATATAAAACCAGGAACTGTCGTTAAAATAATAGAAAAAGAAAATCAAAAGACTGGAGAATTGACGGAGGGAATAGTAAAGAAAATTTTAACCTCTTCAGCAACTCATCCATATGGAATTAAAGTTATTCTAGAAAGCGGTATAGTAGGAAGAGTTAAAGAGATTGTAAATTGATAAGATTAAAGAAAATCTCATAAGGCTTCAGAAATAATAATTCTTGTTATTTGTTACTGTTATATTTTTTAAAACTTTAATCAATTTTCTTTAATTTCATGATCCATTTTTTATTTTCTAAAACACCAATTAAGATAAAAAAATCTCTATATATGTTATATTTTTAATGTGGTGGCAAAAAAAGGAATTGTAAATTTACTATAACATTATATTTGTAATATATAATGTATATTTATTGTTTCAGGATTATAATTTAGGAAATTTAATTCATATAAATCAAAGTATTATAAAATGTAGTAAATGTGTAAGATTATCAGAATACATCAGAAATGTAGGAACTAATAAAGTTAAACGATTCAAAAATGTAGAGTATTGGTCCAAACCTGTATGTGGATTTGGAGATCTAAATGCTAATCTGATAATAATAGGTCTAGCTCCTGCTGCACATGGAGGAAATAGAACAGGAAGAATGTTTACTGGAGATAGTTCTGGAGATTGGCTTGTGAAGGCTTTATATAAATATAATTTTTGTAATCAACCTTTTAGTAATGATAAAAATGATGGATTAGTAGTAAATAATGTTTATATTACCTCTACAGTAAAATGTGCTCCACCAAAGAACAAACCATTATTAGTAGAAATTAATAATTGTAATGAATATCTAATCCAGGAATTAAAACTATTAGATAAAACTAGTAAAATAGTTTTAACTTTAGGAAAATTAGCTTTTGATGAATTTTGTAAGATTCATAAAATAAAAAGTTTAAAATTTAAACATGGATTGATTTATCATATAGATAATACTAATAAAATATTAATATCCTCATATCATCCTAGTAGGCAAAATACCAATACAGGAAAATTAACATGGTCAATGTGGATCAATGTTTTTAGACAAATTAGCAGTATTCTAGATTCAATACAGTAATAAAAAAATTATATATATTAAAATATTCTACGCAAAGAATATTCATAATATGGAACAAGCATAAAATTATTTCTTTTCTTTATATTAACTGAAATTATATTAGTAGGTATTAATTGTTAACGTATTAAACGTAATTTATTCGAACTATTTTTAATTTATCTAATATATGTTCTAAATTATTTTTATAATTAATTTCTAATTTCTAATTTAAGGATTTTAAATGAATCAAAGTATTTATTTTCTCAATTTTGAGATAAAAATATAGAGTATAGCTATTATTTCAAATCTTCCCATTATCATATTAAAAGATAATATCATTTTAGATATTGAATTCATATCCATAGTAGTTATTCCTACGGTTAAACCATTATTGGAAATAGTAGTAGCTGCTTCAAATATAGCATCAATAAAGATAATTTTATTTTCACCCAAGTAATATATACATAATGCAGTTATGATTGTAAACAAGATATAAAGAACTACAACAAATAATGCCTCTTTAAATGCTTTATCAGAAAGGATATAAAATTTGTACTTATCTAATGGAACATTACTACTACTTGTTTGTTTATTATTATTTTTTGATATCTTTCCTTGATAATATGATTTAAATGTTTGTTGGATTTTTTTACGAAATTGAATTGCAGTTGCTGAAATTACTGGAGGTTGTTGACTATTATACTGATTTTTATTCATGAACTTGGATGTATGTTTTCTCTTGTTAATAATTTTTTGAAAAATTAGCATTAGTCTTGCTATTTTTATTCCACCAGCGGTTGAAAAAGCAGTTCCTCCAATTAGCATAACTATAATTAGTAATATTTTACCATTAATAGACAGATGAGATAAATTAAGATATTGAAAGCCGGTGGTTGTGGAAGCACTAATTACATGAAATACAGAGGAAAGCCAATCATTTTCTGAAAATGAAGGTTCTATTAGTAAAAATAAAAAGATGAATAAGGTCAAAATTATTAGAAATATTAGAATTTCCTTAACCTCCTTTGTAGCCTCTACATTTTTACTGAAAATACCAAAATGAAATGCAAAAGGTAAGGCCGCAATTATCATTCCACCCATGATTATAGTTAAGTTAATCGAATTTTCTGAATTAAGGATAGTAGAATTAGGTACAAAACCACCGGTAGCGAGTGTAGTAAAGGCTAATGATATTGAATCTAGTATATTTATATGTCCAAAAGTGAAAATTAATATAACAAAGATTGTTGTGTATACTACAAAGATAATACTAATAGTAGAAAGCAATTGTTTGAATCTTAATATTCCACTACCTAGGAAATATTTCATTCCTGCCAATTTTGTTTCTGGATAATATAAAGCCATAACTAAATAAATAAAACTTAATCCACCAACCCATTCTGTATAAGACCTGTAAAATGAAAAACTATCAGGCAAATTTTCAGGATGTACTATTGTAGAAATACCAGTAGTTGTAAAACCTGATGTACTTTCTAAGAAAGAACTTGCAAAAAGAGAAAATGGATCAATTCCTTCCCAAAATGGATTGATATACATATATGGTAAACTTCCAAATAGACTTAACAACACAAAACTTAATACAACAACAATAGATGATTGTTTTAGATTGAGTGGGCTTTTTTCTCCTAATGTATTAAGAATATATCCTGTTAAAGACATTCCTACAAATGCCAAGTAAATCCCAATTGAAGATTGCCATTCACCCAAAACCGTGCCTAGTAATGCAGGTATAACCATTAATAATCCTGTAAATTGCAATATAATAGCTAGATTTGCGAAAATTGGTTTGTAATGTTCTCTTATAATTTTCCTATAACTTCTAAAGGTTTTCTCAATAACTGCTATACGAATTACTTCTGCAAGATATTGTTGTGTTACTGTACCAATAATTTTTTCTTCGTCTTCTTTATCGTTATTATTTGTACTATCAGTAACAGGCAGATGTTTTATTTTGTGAGCACGCATTAATTGGATAGCTTGTCTTACTGTAGCTGAGCTAGGTAATGTTATTATTGGAGATGTCATTATGGATTTGATAGATATTAAATCGGAATCCTCTCCTTTCATTACAACTTTTTCTAAAATATCACTATCTGTTACTATGCCAACATATTTTCCATTTGATGAGGTAACTAGAATAATCTCAACATTCTTTGGTTGCAATATTTTAACTGCTTCAGCAACAGAAGAATTTTCATCAGCAGTGACAAATAGAGTATGAATATAGGATGACAGAGGACGTTCTAATGGTTCAACCATTAATAATCATCATCATTTATAATTTTCCTATTCGCTTTGAGCTCATAAATTACTTTAATGTTATTTTAATTATCTGACATTTTAATACAGTGTATAATAAAAAAAAAATTGAATATTTATTGTGATGCATTATACATATCTTTTTATCATTGGGATCGATATATTGCATTTATAGATTACACGTTTACAAACGTAAAATATCAATGTTACCTTAAGTAGAATACCATTTTTAAATTTAATACATGAATTATGGATAAAAAGAAAGTATGTTTTAGTGAGGATAACATGTAAGGTGTCTCTTTTATAACTTTATTTAATTATTATAATAACGATGTCTTATTATAATAAAGCTTACAAATTACTGTTTAAACCAAAACATCTTACTTTGGGAGTCTTATTTGCTATTGAGGCTTATGAAGGATCAATTCCAAAAATGGAAAGACAGGTAGAGTTAGCTCAACGTGCTGAAGAATTAGAATTCTCAGGATTATGGTTTCGTGATGTTCCTTTATATGATGCCAATTTTGGAGATGTAGGACAGATTTATGATCCATGGACTTATCTTGGATATATTGCTGGACAAACAAAAAATATTTCATTAGGGACAGCAGCTATTATTTTTCCGTTAAGACATCCTATAGACTTGGCAAAGGGAGCAGCCTCAATTGATCAATTAAGTAATGGTCGACTAATATTGGGAATAGCAGCTGGGGATAGACCTATTGAGTATCCTGCATATGGACGAGATTTTGGTCGAAGAGATATCCTCTTTAGAGAATCTGTTTATGATTTCCATCGTTTGGTTTCTGAAAATTTTCCCAGATATGATTCACTATTTGGATCTTTGACTGGTGAAGCTGATCTTTTACCAAAACCTACATCTAAAAAATTGCCATTATTTGTTACAGGCTATAGCAGGCAAACTATCGATTGGATTGCTGAAAATTCAGATGGATGGTTGATGTATCCAAGAGATATCCTTTTACAGCAACATATTGTAACTAATTGGAAAAACGTAGTTAGAAGAACTAGAAATGATTTTAAACCCTTTGCTCAGTCTTTATATATAGACCTGACTAAAGATCCTGATACAAATCCTGAGCGTATTCATTTAGGTTATCGATTGGGAAGAAACAAATTGATCAAACATTTGAATGACCTAAAAGATATTGGAGTGAATCATGTCTTTTTTAATCTTAAATATAGTAAACGCCCAGCAGGCGATGTCTTGGAAGAATTAGGAAAATTTGTAATTCCTTATTTTCCTCCACTAGATATACAATGATAATCTACTACATATTATAACTCAACAATAATTTTTTATAATTTCAAGATATCTTGATCAATTGTAATAACTACTTTTAATATATTTATGATATGAAAATATATCTATTCAATTACATTTTATTGGAATATACATATTATATATTATATTTAGCATACCTATTTTCTATAGATATATCTAATACAGTATAGTTAGATAAATAATATATTCTTTAAAATTACTTTACACATCAAAACGATTTCTTTTCATTCAAAAATAATACAATAGTATTTCAAAAACTTTCCGAAATTTTCTAAATTATATTTATTTTACTAAAATTGATTACTAATCTATTATTTTTGTTACTATACCATAAACCTGTTGTTCTCCAAAATGATTACTTGTATCTTCATCATTTGGATCAATTGCAATTGTACTTCCGTTAGAAATAGAAATTGCAATACCAACACTGTTCCATATAGTTTGACCATTAATTTTTATGTCAGCAGTTCCATTTACTGATAAGCTGTTATAGGGTGTTAGTTGCACTATGGTTTTTTTACTATTATTATCAAGTTTAAAATTAGTTATTTGATGAATATGACTATTTGAGCCATCCATAGGTGAGGCAAGAAAATTTGTTAAAAAATTAGTTACATTTCCTTTATTCACACTTAACGTCCATTCTCCTGTTAAAATTACTTTAAATGCATTTGTAATGTTAAAGTTAGATTCTGGAACAGTAATAACCAAGGAACTTATTTGTCCTATAGCAGAAAAGGTATCTTGAGTATATATTGAATTGTCAGGATCTATTTCTTGTTTCTGTGCAAATTCGGCTGTCAGTAACATTTCATTAGTATTAATAATAATAATAGTTGAAGTGAAAAATACGATCACAATATAAATAAATATATACAGATATTTCATAATATAAAAATTAACATTATCGCATGTAGTATTATTAGTTTTCTCTTTTAATTTTTATACTATCATATTCAATTGGTTTTAAGGTATTTGCAATATTTATTTTCCCTAGTTACAACTCATTTATTAATTTAACAAAATCGATCAAATATTTCACGATTGATTCCCTGATAGCTGTTTACCTTCATTCTTCATTAGTGCTTGATAAAACATCATTCTTTATTCTGGTATTAGAATATCAAATTATAGAGTACTAGGATAATTAGACCATTTATACAATAAATAAAAGATAAATTGACTTAATAAGCAATAATCCAATATTATTGAGAGGAGTGTGTATATTTCAACAATAAAAGATATGGTGGCTAAATATAATTATAATTTGCCTATAAGATTGTATATCTATTAACGTTATAAATTTTAATAGTGGTGACTATTTATTATTTAATTGTACTAACCTTCTAAGGAATTTAGATCATAACAATAGAAGGTTATCATGTATGAATATTTCTGAATTTTTCTTTGGACTGTATTTATATTGCAGAAAACATAGTATTTAATGATTAGAGACAAATTATGTTAGTTAAAACCATAGCCCGTCTTATAAGCCAAGGATGTCAATACAAAAGATCTAGACATGTCCATGTTCTTTGTACTTAACTTAGATAATACTAAGTGATAATACAATTCATCAATTCTTATTTGTACTAATTCCATAGTATTTCTAAAATTGTATAATTCATCAATCAAGAATTGTTTATTGTTAGAAATAGCATCGATAGTAATTTCTTTGAATAAAAATATTTGTGGATAACGTACTTCAACATTTACTCTTAAAGAATATACTAATTTTCTTATATCCATAAAGATTTGTTGAAAATCTTTATTCTTCATTCCCTTTAATGATTTAGCATCTTCTTTGTTTAGCGACATGTTTGAACTAATAGTAAAACTTCCCTTGAACATTTTGCTGAAAATTATACGAAATGGGTAAGGATGTCCTCTTCCAAATACAACTTGCAATTCAAATTGTCTAGATGCTTCAGGTTTTTTATCTACTGTTTGATTTTGTATTATAAATCCAAATTCTGATATCCATTGACTTATTTTATTGAAAGCAACTTCTTTCACCTTTAGTTCATTGTCCATTATTTTTATTATGACAAAAACGCTACAATTTATTCTTGACTATGATTCTTTCTTTTTATAATCTATGTCCCTACAGTTTTACTAGGACATGGAAACACCGATAAGTTTACAGAACCTCTAAAACATATAACTATCTAAATTAAATTATGAAAATTATTCAATATGGCAAATTATATTAAAAAAATTTTAAGGTAAAACTCAGATTCTATTAAGATTTAGCCGTATAAAAAAATTACAATTATCATTTTTTTTTAGTTAAGTTTTTTTAAATAGTTCTTTTCATAAAATGTTTTGACAATCCACCAACACACATTCCTTAATTTTTTATTTTTATACTAATAACGGATACTTATTGTAATTATTAAAATATAGAATAATTTCAGAACATAGACCGAGAATTTAAGGAATTTATAAACATTCTTTCTATCATTTCTTATCATAATCTAATAGAGAAACGGTCAAACATCAACAAGTCATTGTCATAGTCTGGACTTACCCTTGTGTGTCCACACGTAATATCAACCCTTCAATAATGTTCAGGCTATGACAATTTAATTAATTTATTACTCTAGCGATATAGTAAAGGAATCAAGATCTGCCAGAAACCCAAAATGATTTTTTGAATAGGATTTTAAGGGTGACAAGAAAGTATAACCATAACAATAACAGAAGAAAAAAATATATCTATTTCTATATAGAGTCAATGTTAAAATATAGTGACAATATTTTTCAATATATTCGTTCTAAAATAGGTTTAAAGGTCGGAATACTAGTTTTTATTCAACTTTTTTTTATCA
>JAATVK010000106.1 GCA_014523485.1 Nitrososphaerales archaeon TH5894 | reverse complement strand
TAATTAATAATTAATATTGTGGGGTAATGTTTTTAAGTTGTGTTTTTTACAGTTAAATACTAAAAAGAATGGGAGAAAATTTCCAAATTCAGTTAATTGAAAAAAGCTCCTAAAAACTATAACAAATTCATATATATTAAATAGATTCATTAAACCATCTCAGATCCTTGATCTGGTGTCACAATATGGAACCCCTATATGTATATAATAGATGAAAATACTTTGCACTTTAAAGCTAATGAATTATTAAACGCTTATGAAAAATACAAAGGACCAAAGAAAATTGCATATTCAGTAAAAGCTAATTTCATTCCATCAATATTACGTTCTTTTATGAAAGATGGAATTACATTCGATCTTCATTAGGTGAATTATATTTTTTTAAAAAATATAATATTGAATCAGAGAATGTTATCTATACTAGTATAACAGAAGAAGAAGAAGAATATGTTCGTCTTACAAAACGGTATAACTAAAGTAGTAGTTAGCTCTTTCAATGGAATGACTAATCTTATAAAGGGCTGCAGAAAAAACTAATATTAAACCACAAACTTTGATAAGAATAAATCCAGAGGTTGGTGTAAAAGCTGAAATTTGAGCTTCATATAAAAATGGAAAATTTGGAGTACCATTCAATGGAGAAACAATTGATAGCACCTTCAAAATTGTTAAATATATTATAAATAATGAATTTCTTAATTTTGATGGCTTTCACTTTCATTTAGGGTCACAAATAACTAATTTCTCCTGTTATTCTAATACATTCTCAAAATTAAACGCATTTATTTCTAAAATAAAAAAAAGATATTTCCTCGTTTAAGATCAATACTATCGATATTGGAGGTGGAACTCCGGTATTCTATAATCAACCCGTTCCTACTCCTAAACAGATGGCCGATAATTATATCACTAAACTTAATCAATTAGCAGATGATCATGGTAGATTTGAATTGATTAGTGAAAGTGGGCGATTTTTGGTTGCAGGATCGGCTATTCTCTTTTCAAGAATAGTCAATATGAAACGATATAATGGACATAAAATTGTTATTGTTGTTGCTGGCTATCATATTTTATTGGATACAGCTTTGATGAAACAAGAATATCCTCAAGAAGTTGTAGAAGATAATAATACTACTATTTACAGAAGAAATGCTAGCTTATCTCCAAAGAATATCCATGTGGCAGGACGATTATGTGACACTTATGATGTATTTCCTTTTTCAGGAGTATCTAATCTTGATCATGCTAGGATAGGTAATTACATATCATTTTATAATGTAGGAGCGTATTCTGTTGTATTTAATATGCCGTTTCATTGCCAGACTAAGCCTCCTATAGTTATGAAAACTAGCTCTGGAGATTTTCAATTAGTTAGGAAAGGAACAACATATGAAAATCTTTTCGAAGAGGAAGAAGGCTCTATTCTATAAATTATCTCATAATTTATATTTGATTCTATATTTTCTTTTTTTTACTTGATCCAAAATAATACTACTAATAGTAATAGTAACTCAAACAAAGAAATTAATGATTCATCACAGTATAGAGTTCATTTGATCATCTCTGGAAAGGTTCAAGGAGTATATTTTAGGAAACATACTCAAGATATTTCACTACAAAATAATGTTTATGGATGGGTTAAAAATTTACAGAATGGTGACGTCGAATGTGTCTTGGAAGGTTTAAAATCTAATATTGATAAAGTTATGATATGGTGTCATCAGGGTCCTCCTAATAGCCGTGTCGATAATGTTGAAATAAAATATGAAGAATTTACTGGGGATTTTAATGAGTTTAAAATAATATAAACTAAATGAATAACAATTATTTAATTTATTAAAATTGAATATTCAATCAATTTATATTTTCGTATGCACAGATAATTTCTTCCTTTAACTTTTCAAGATCTTGCTTGTTTGAAATTTTGTGTATTACAGGTATTTCTTTTCTATTTTTTCTAGTTGCTATTATTAATTCTTCTGTAGTAGGTTGTACATCTAAGAAATTACAAAATGCTAATGTTTTAGAATAGACTATTCTATGGGGTCTTATATCTTCAATAACTTTATCGTCTATGGATCTTACAAAATTTCTTAATTCTATTAGAATTTTCTTTTGATCCGGATGTAAATTTATAAGATGGATGTCAAATGAAATTTTAGGTGAATCATTATAAATACCAAATTTTATCATAATTAAGTAAACACTTCCTTTTATTTGAAATATTCTATCTATTGCTAATAATAATAATTTCAAAAATTAAATTTCCTAAATAATTTAATATTCTAATATGTAATTAAGCATATTATTCATCCTATCAAATTTAATAATTAAAATTTACCTAGTGACGGAGAAATAATTGATAAATATTTTAACTTATAAAATTTTTTTATTAGATATAACAAGGAAAAATATTACTGCTGATGTTTTAATATATTATTAATATTCTACTATTATTGAACTAATATATTTCCAAATTCTAAATGATAGGTATATTCTTAAAATTTCATTTGAAATATACTATATAAGAAATTTGTTAAAATAGGAGTTTAATACATTATTATACAATATGACGAAATTCTTGGTTGGAAAAGCATCAGATCTTTCAGATGGTAATATGAGACATATAACTGCAGGAGGACAAGAAATCTTAGTAGCTAATGTAAAAGGAAATTACTATGCTATAGGTAATACCTGTAATCATGCAGGAGCTGAGTTACACGAAGGAGAATTAAATGGCAAAGAACTAACATGTCCCTGGCATGGAGCTAAATGGGATATAACAACTGGCAATTTAATATGGTTTCCACAAAACCTAAAATCTGTAGGATCTTATCCTATTATAATAGAAAATGAAATGATTTATGTTGATGTTCACTAATCTTTTTTATAGATTATTTATACAAATATCTTTATTTTCATATTTTTACAATTAATTTATATGGAATTTTTTTAATAATTTCTTACATGGAAATATTAGAAGATCGTGATCTTGCAAAATATTTATTTGATAAATATTCTACAAATCAAAGAAAATGGAATTTTATTATCTCAACCTCTCCAGTAAAGGACGCTTTTTTTGATGCTATTGTTTCTAATCCTGATGAAGTTTGGCAATTAAAAATTGATTCTATTTACAAACCTAATCCCTTAGTAATGGGTACAAAGACTACAACCGATTCTTCTATAATTGAAAGGAAACTCGAGAATACTTCTCAATTTGGATATAGAAAATTGGAGTCAAATGTACTCAAGAATTTAAGAACTATTTCTGAAGAGGAAAATAACAATTCTATTAATACTATGGATGTTAATTTTCGTATCAATTCTCTTCTTTCGTCACTCGATCCAGTGAAACCAATTAAAGGGCATAATTATCTTTATGGACCTTTTATCTTTACAGAAAAAAAATTGGCCAAGTTCAATAATAAACAAGATGAAATATCTGAAAAATTAGCATATCGAATGCATGAAAATATCCGTAGAAAATATTCGTCATACGGATAAAAATATTAATTTCTATTTTTTAAATTTTGTCTTCTTTTCATGATTAAATATACGATAGTGAGTAGGATACCAGCAAGTAAAGCTATACTTATATGTTCTTTGTCAAAACTATATGAACAATATGCTTCCTGAAAAGTACAACTTAAACTAAAGAAAAGAAGATTCCATATTGAATGACCAAGTATTGCGAACCATCCTTTTCCACTTATCCATGTTCTTAAACTAAAAAAAAGCGATGGAATTACGAATAACCAATTCGCATATGTTAATTGATTAACGTCTATAGGATATGTATTGAAGATATGTAACATTGCCCATGCTATCCCGCCAATAAGTACAAAAAGGTTATTATTAAAAATATAGAACGGAATCCCAAAAAATATCGATTCTTCTATAGGACCAGCTAAAATAACTGGAAACATAAAAAGTGGAGGATTGGGTTCTTCATATCCTGGCATTGAATTATCTATTATTAATGTTCCTATTAAGGAGAGAATTATTCCTATGCCATGATAAAATAAAAACATTATGATCAAATATAGTAATGAGTTATTATAATAACGAGAGATCCAATTTTTTGGATTAATATCCTTTGAAAAAATTTTAATTAATGAATCAGTCATTTCATCTACAAAATTTCAAACTAATCTCCAATATAAAAATACAACAAATATCATATCATAAACTCGGTTTAAGATTACTTATAATAATAATACTATAGATGAAATATACTAGATAAGAATGAAATATTTTATTAGTATTAGCTTTAATAGATTTGAATTATTTCAACTAGAAGGAAATGAAATAAAGATATCTATCAAATCAAAACCAGAATTAGGAAAGGCTAATCGCGAATTAATTAAGTTATTATCTAATCATTTTCAAGTTCCCTCTAATAAAATAAAAATAATCCAAGGTATAAAATCAAGAAAAAAGATTGTTCATATTTTGG
>JAATVK010000105.1 GCA_014523485.1 Nitrososphaerales archaeon TH5894 | reverse complement strand
CTTTTTTCACATTCTGTACCTTCAGGAGGATTCAAATCATTACCAGAAACACATGCGTGGAATCTATCTCCAATTTGAATTTTTCCTATATTGGTATCTCTATCAAAAGTAAATGTTCTTTCGATTGTATATCCACCAATTTTATCAAATTCCTTTTGAACATCATCTATTATTGCGGATTTAATTTGACCTTTTACCATTGCAGCTATTTTTAATTTTTGTGTATTTTTTCTATCTTCAAGAGGAGCATAAATTTTAATTTTTACTTTTTCTTCATTTTCTTCTTCTGTATCTAGTATTTGTTGTTGATTTGGATTGCCATTATTATTATTATTATTATTTGTAGAGAGTAGTTGGGAATATTTGTTACTACTGTTGTTAAAAATATTTTGACTTTCTGAATAAACAAGTGAATTAGTTGAAAATAAACGGGATATAGTAGGTTTGCCTGGTCCTAAAAGATCCCCTTCATCACAATCAAAATAAGTCAAAGTATTGTATTCTTTTACCAAATCTTTGATATGATATGCACATACAAAAAATTCATCACGATCCCCTGCATTTACAATATCCGTTTCCTTATCTACTACCAGATTAATATTTAATGTTTGCTTTGATGGATCTATTTCATCTAAAGACACATTTTTTAAAACTTCTTGGCCATTAATAAAAGCAGCCATACTTAAAAAACCTTTTTTCTCAAGGTTCACCAGATTTATACGTGTTTTGACTACCACTTTATCCTTGTTACTATCTTCACTAATATCATTATTTTCGTCCATATAAGTTTGGCTTGTACCCTTTTCAATATTTGACTTATTTACTAGATTTATAGCTTCTTTAGTATTAATTACCTTTGTAGGGTCATTAACCTGTTCAGCCAAATTATTTTGATTATTTAATTTGTTGGAATTGTCATCTTCTATTTGTTCTTCTTTGTTTTCAGAAGCAATATATTCACCCGGGTCAAAGATATAGTCAAATTCCTCATCTTTAATTTGATTATTTTCATTATTTATTGAATATGAAGAATTATCAAAGGAATGTAGAAAGAATAGAACACTTGATATAGCTAATATGATACTAATTTTGTTGGTATTACATAATTTTTCCATCAATAGATTTTCACCCCCAATTTATTAAAAAAATAATAAAATCTGATTAACAGGAAATATAAAATATTTAATTTAAAATCCACATGAGTAACTAGGATTGTAAATAACGTAATAAACCTTAGGGTATAGTATCTCATAGTGCTTTAATCCATAATTAATAGTTTTTATAATTAATAAATAAATAAAAAAAAGTATTTAGTATAATCTCTACATATATTTATATATAATATAAATTCTAAAAAGTTAAATATTAATAATTATTATTTTGCTATTTCCTTCTTGATGTCTTGTCTATTAAGAACTAGAATTGTTTAACAAAGTCTCAACTAATGTTTTAGGAAGATTGAGATCATTTTAATTTTTGATTTGTTATGATAAGGTCAATCAAATAACATTTAATAGGAAGAATGATAGAAGTTTTTTAGATGAAATTTTTCTATTCTTTATTAATATATGCCATTTCTATCATTATAACTTTGTCAATCATTACATTATTTGTATCTGGGCAAGCTCATTATGATGAATTAAAAATCTATACATACTCTCAAGGGAAATTTATGGTTGATTATCCATCTAATTATACTGTTGACTCAGAAGAGAGTGCACTCACTACTGATAGATCAAATCCTACACCTAACGAACTATAGATTGAGTTAGGATCAACAAATTTGTAATTATAAATATTAATTGAAAAATCAAAAATACTAAGGATAAATTAGAATATTAGATATGTTAAAGCGATCATATAATTCCAAATACAAAATATAGTATAACCATAATTATTCCAATGACTAAAACAATGGATCCTATAATGTACAATAGCCTTGCTGGAAGCGACGGAACGAATCTATTCAAAACTAATAAAATTATTCCTATTATAATTAATGCAATTCCTGTTTCTAATGATACCATTTCTATCTCTATATATCCAAAAGGGTTTATATCACTTATCGAACATTAAAAGAAAAAAATTTAGCTACAAGTTATTATAATTATCTATTTTTATGTATAAAGTTTATTGTACTTCAGTATATTATCGCAAAGGATTTATGCCATTTCAAATCCAGATGTCTTTAAGTTATATTCTAAACAATAGTATTCAAATTATGGAAAGATTAGGTTTTATTTAGTCTAAATTGGTCTATTATGTTTCCATCATTGGAGTGGAACTCGCCAACTAATGTATCCCCATTATTTTCTATCTTTACATTTAAAAATCCAAATATACTTTCCTGAATAACATAAAATTCAGGGTTTTCTTTAACCGTATTGAGTTCATCTCCTGCAGTTCCAACCGTCAGAAATACTATTCCATTTGTAGGAGGATATTCGGACGTGTTATTTATAGTAATAATTGGCTTTGGTTCTGCTTTTTTATTGGTCATTTTTTCGAAATCCGTATTGTACAACAAGGGATAAGTCCTTTCATAATATTGATTATGGCTTGATATTACCAAGTCAACATCATATTGTTGGAAGAGCTGTTGATAGGTATCTCTTAGTTCTTCTGCTTCTTTTTTGTCCTGTAGTGTAGAGTAAAGGGGTTTATGTTGATGTACTATAATCCAATCAATATTTGGATTTTGGGATGATTTTTCTAGATCACTTTTAATAAATTCATATTGAATGCTTCCAGTCGCAAATGGATGCTCCGTAGACATACTTATAAAATGAATATTTTTAAACTCATGTGAATAATATGGATTCTTTAAATGATGATAGTCAATAATCTGTTTGTATATATTTGCAAATTCAGCATCATGATTTCCTATTGCAATTTTCATTTTATCTTTGATAGGCTCTGACATTTGAATCCAACAAGCAGCAGAAGGAGATTCCTTTACCTGATCTCCAGTTGTAATTATTAGTTCTGGATGTACAGCAAGAATATTGTTTATTGTCTTTTTTGTTTCTTCGTTACAGTACCAATCTCCAGCTGCTACAAAGTTATAATCAGCAGTGACATTATCATAATAGGAATTATCATTGTTTTCCTCCTCTTGATTAATACTGTTAATTAAATTATTTTGATTTTGTTCAATCTCAATATTGTCATTTTCTTCTATTGTGTCTTCACTACCAATATATTCACTAGGGTCAAAGATATAGTCAAATTCCTCATCTTTAATTTGACTATTTTCATTATTTATTGAATATGAAGAATTATCAAAGGAATGTAGAAAGAATATAATACTTGATATAGCTAATATCATAATTATATTATTATTAAGTTTAGATATTTTCTCCAATTGATTTAACCTCAAATAATTTTTAGAAACTCTAATTTTGAAAAATTAAAACCCAAAGGAAAAAAAAATTTATGAATAAATATTAGATCAATAATCTTATGAATCAAAGTACTACTCGATAATTTATTTAAATCATAACTTCTTATTCTCATGTATAAGATCAGTCAATTTGTTATCTTATAAATAGATAGTATAAAAACTACATAAATTATATCTGAAAAATCATATATAATATATGTCTGAATATAGATTCTAAGATAATATTTTCGGAGTAATTTCCCCTCCTCTCCATAAAGTATAGCTTTGCATGCATCTATATGTAGTGTCTTATTACAACCAAAATATAAAATACTTGAACTAATTTATTCTTAAATTGTTCAGGATATTTTATTTTATACTTCTCACTCTATAGTTAATGTAAGAAAGTCGATTATGACATTTATTATATTAAAGAGACGGTTTATTTATTAAATTTATACGCAATTACTACTATTGTCTTACCTTTCTTGATATCATTATAACTAGATCTCTGTTTTAACGGAGAATCAAAATAAAAGATTTTGGATTATAATGATATTGTTTTCATTATACTCGTCTTGATTGTCTGATTATTTAGTTCGGAAACTAGAAATTATATTATGGATTGGTTATTTGGGCTTTTAACGTTTCTGTTTCTGCCTTCAGAATATCTGATTGAATTTTAGTAAGATCATCTAATGCCTTATTGATATCCTTTTTAGATATAGAATTTTTAATTTCTTGTAAGTCCCCAACAAAAGATGGTTTGTTTTCTAACAATAATAATGGGATTTCTACATCTGTAATTCCTGCTAATGCTTCTTCTATATTTTCATTAACAAGTGCTTGCTTTGCAATATTTAATTGTTCTTTGATCACAGGTATATCTAATGTCATTAATACTTGGGTTTCTTTACTTATTGTCTGATTTTGTCCACTTTGGGCTGTCTGATTTTGTACTGATGAACTGGTGGTGTTTGTCATATTTGTTTGTGCTTGTGCAGTCTCGAGCAAGGATGGAATAGAAATTAATCCAATTGCCAGCATTGAATATATAAATAAATTTGGAATTTTCATTCTGAATGATAACGTACGGTATTATTTATAAGGTTTTATTGATTAAAAGTTTTTTTTTGATAGCAGGTATTGCGAATTATCCATCACCAGCATGTCCCAGTATCGAAAATAAGAAAAATCCGGACAGGGTCACAATTCCTAGGACTGAAACTTAATAAATTTCCTCCTGATTTAATTACTCTTTTTTAACAAAACTCACTTGACCATTAATTTCTAAATATGATGATTTAATAGTAGAAATATCTTCGGTTCCACTTAATCTCATATAGGATTCCAATTCTTTTCTTGAAATTCTTGCTTTTTTCATTGATTCTTCTATAATTTTACCATCTTTTACTAGGAGTATTGGATCAGGTACTATGAATTTGCTCAATTTATTGTATCTTGATGCCAAATAATCATAGATTTTGAATATTGCTATTGCTATAATTACCACAGTAAATCCTTGAGGGATAGAAGTTTGACTTGGATTTAACATGGACTGACCTACTGCCTCTCCAAGCCCTAATATTATGATCAACTCTATTGTGGTTAATTGACCTAACCCCTTATTTCCAAGCCACCTTATTACAAATACAATTAAAAATGCGACAATTGCTGTACTGAAGCTAACTGCTAATAAAGTGTTAGAGTCTATACTTACTGAATGTTCTAGAATTCCAGATAATGACATATAAATAAAAGATATATGTCATTTATAATGTTTATAGTGTTAATAATAGGTAACTTTAAAATCAAAGAAAAAGCTGAATCTTTTTAAAGTGATTTTAATTATCTAAAATTTAACATTAGGTAATTACAAAATTTTTGCTATTTATATTATTAGTTAGTATTTATACGTTCTTAAAACTTCAGAACATTATGCTAAAATAATATTATTATAAAAAAATAAAATTGAAAAGAACAAATATGTAAGAGTTTTGCAAGAAAACCGGAATTGTTACCTAGATGAAATTTGCTGATTTTTAAAAATTATAAAAAGTGTAGAAGGATTAAATTAGATCATACAGTTCCTTTTTTTAATTTTCAAACTATGTTTAAGACTAACATTAATAGTTAAAAACCCATACTTAACTATATGCTAAAAGATATAGAAAATGCCAATGCCCAATTCTATGATGCATTTGAGAATGTCTCAATTGGTATGATGGAAAATATATGGAGTCATAATGATGATTGTATATGTATACATCCTGGCTGGGAAATGTTTGTTGGTTGGTTAGCAATTCGTGAAAGTTGGATGACAATATTTGCTAATACAGAAAATATAAAATTTACCATCACAAATACTAAAATTAAACTATATGAAGAGGTTGTTGGGGTAGTTACATGTGTAGAGAATATTAAGATGATTCTAAATGAAGGGAAAGTCTTTAATGGTGTGGTTGCAACTAATATTTTTGAGTATGATGGTAATCAGAAAAGATTGTTATTAGTCTATCATCATGGTTCTCCAATATCTGACTATTTGCCACCTACAAACTCCTACTGAACTCATTTCAAGGTTGCATTTATATTTATAATATAAGAAAATAGCATTCTGTGTCTTCTGTAATTCATCGTATCAATTTATTTTAAAAGATCAAATAATAAAGTATAAAAAGGCGAATAAATATTAAAATTTAAAGAGTATAAAATAATAGTAATTCCTAATTCTCTCAATGAGAATATCTTTATATTAAAGAAATACCTTTTACCTTATGTGCCTTCCACTGATTCTAGGATCATTTGTAATACTTGTAAGAGAGAAGTAGGGGTGACTGATGTACAGAATGGAATTAATTTTGATGAGTATTATTTGAGCTGTGGTCATATACAAAGTATAGATAAACAAGGTAATCCTAATAGTAAAGATAAAGAAACTTTTGATATTAATAATAAAAAAGGAGTGTTAGAAGATACTATTAATGAGAACCATACTACTACGTGTAATATTTGTGGCTTAACAGCTCGTACAATTGATGAACTTGAGGATCACACATCTCATGCACATGCTAATAAAGGAGAACAAAATAAACGCTCAGCTGAACAAAATATTGATCCCTCTCCTTGAGAATAATAATCAATTATCCTTTTTAATACCAAAACCATTTAGTCGAATTAATATATTTAAATATTTCATGGATAGGTGAAATTCAACTTTTTATTTATCCGTTAATTTAGTTCTTTTTCTTATCCATGTGAGCAACGTTTTTTAATAAATATTCACATATGAAGCAAGAAAACCAGTTATTTCTGAAAAAATTTAATATATTATATTTAATGTAACTAGAGCAAATGCGTATATGTGTTGCAATTAATCTTACAATAGAAATAAATCCTGGATGTGAAAGTTAAATTTGCAAATCGACTTGTATACTATTTTGTCGAGTTTATTTGCTGGTTTTGTTTCAACTGGAGTTATGACAATTTTGGAAATTCCATTTTGGAAAAGATGGGGATTGACAGGTATCCTAGAATGGCATGAAAATCAGATTCTTACATGCAAGTTGTTTAGACTTGCATCAAATAATCTTCACTTTTGGGGAATATTTTTGTTACATTTCCTAAATGGAAGCCTTGGTGGAATTGGATTATTAGTAGCTTTTATATTGATTCCGACTCTAAAAGTAATCCCTTTATTGCCATTAGGATTATTGTATGGCTTTTTCCTTTGGATCCTTACTCTTGTTCCAATTCACAAACCGATTACTGGAATAGATTTATGGAATCATCCACTAGGCAAAGGTCCAGCTGTAGTAAGTTTGGTAGGCCATACTATTTATGGAATAACATTGGCCACAACTTTCAAATTAATAATCACTATTTAATAAAAAGTTTTTTTGAATGTTATCATATCATAAAGATGGTCTTTGTTTGTAAGATTTACATATTCAGGACAACATTATCAGTTAATAAAAAAAATTTACCTTAATTGTATGTCTTTCTATTATTAATCTAAGGTAGAGAGCAATTCATCAAATTGTATAACACAATGCATCAAAGAAGAAGAAGAAGAAGAAGATGATTATGATTATGATTATGATATTAACACTTACGTCTAATCAATTAAATCCATGGTATTGGCACTGTATATATATTATATTTTTAAGAATATTAGAGTCAATATATTTTGTATGAACTATTCTCTGTATGATCTGAATATTAATTCAATATACTATAATTTAAATGTCTAAATAAGTACTAAAATAAATGAAAATTTCGTTACCATTCCTGATACATTACATTGATGACATATCAATATATTTATTCTTAAAAATTAAATATCGATTATTCAATTTTTTTGATCAATACTGTAAACATAGTTCTCCTGATTCAGATACCATACATTTGTTTTGATAATATTGATTATTATTCAAATTTAATGCTAAAACATTCGCATCATTTATATCAACTATATTATACATTAAACTATTACTGTTTATTTGATTATGGTTACTCGGTTGGTCTAAAAATAGTCCTACACCTGATCTTTTAACATTATTCCCCTCAATTAAAGATTGATTAGTATTAATCAAACTTATTCCTGACAGTTGGTTATCAGTTATCAAATTATTTTTAAAAATTAAATTGTTGCTTGAAAAAGCAGAAATACCTATATTATTCAAGTTTACATTATTTTCATTAATTTCACTATCGTAGCTATCCATAGAAAATATTCCAAATTGATTATTTTGAAGAATAATTGATTTAACATCTACAGTATTTGAATTATTAAGATTTATACCCTTCTGAAAATTGGTTACAGTTCCTGGACCGTTTATAGTGACATCATTTCCAAGAACCACTATTCCACTATGTTCTAAAGTCTTTCCCGGTCCAGTTATAGTTTTTCCATTTAAATCAAGTGTAATTCCATTTCCTGATACAATAAGCCCATCCTTATAACAGTTAAGGTTCGTTTCCAGTTTAAAATCAGTCTCTACTGTCATTGAACAAGGTGAGATTTGATTGATTGAAAGTTTTTCTTTGCTATCATTTTCTATAGTTTGTGGATAACCAGGAAAAATCATATTATTTCCAATTGACAAAAATACAGTCATTGTTGAAATCATGAAAATAATTACAATAAAGTTCATACAAGGAAATAATTCAATAACGCTATTTAATAATTCCCATTTATTTTGAATCTAAATATTTCTAAAAATATTTATATTACTAGTTTCTGCTATATTAATAGTATTTAATATTATAGATTTACATACACATAAAATAATTTTAATTACTTACTGTTTACTTCTATTATATAATTATGTGATTATATGATGTTTGACCCAAATTTGACCAAAAAAAGTAGTTGAATGTTCCTGTTAATACCTTTATTTCCAAAAAGGTAACAAGATCAATGTAAGAACTATTATACCAAATAAAAAACTAACCTAAAAATTTTCTTTTCACATTCCTTCTATATACCAATGGAGATATGTTTTAGTAAATATTTGTAACTATACTAGGAGTAATATTTTGTATCGTCTGGGTTAAATCTTTTCTTGTCTAATGGTGTAGTAGATTTTTTTCTTTGATCAACTACTAATTTTATATAATCTCTAACCTCATTTTCAGTAACTTCATAGGACAATTCACCAGTCTGTTCCTCCATTTCTTTACGTTGTTTTTGGATGAGCTTCATTACTTTCTTTTCTATTTCTTGTTCCATTTGTGCGGATCCTATGTCACCTATTAAATCACTCATAGATCCTTTAATTGATTTTCGTAGATAGTGATCTTGTGATATTGCTATTGCTGAAAGATATAATCCAATACTAAACAAATACGAAGATAGTAGAACAAGTGAATGCGCAGCTACTCCATATGTAGGTTGGATAGCAGAAGTAGAAAGTGAAATACCAACCATTGTGTCACCTATTGCAGCAATAATAAGATAATCTTTTAATTTTGATGAGACTAAACTTCTTACAGCCATAAAAAAGGCGAGACCAAAGAGAACGTTTCCAGCTATAGTACCAATTCTAAATAAAAGTCTAAAAAAATAACGATATTGTTCGTCTACTTGTGATAAACCTTCACCAGAGAAAAAACCTGGAGCCTTACCAATCAAATAGAATATCAATGGAAGAGAAAAAATGAGCCAAAGTAACAATGGGAGTTTGCCTATCCTCTGATAAAGACTATTTAAAAGTGTAGTAGATGCAATCCATCTAAATCCAAATGCTATTGGAAGGACAGTAGAATTTAGTAGATTATATATTGCAAGACTTGAGTTTGGTATTATATATAGAGTTGTAGTATCAGAATTTACCATCTTGTATATTATTTCTCCATCGTATTTCTCAGATGGTTTATATAAAAAAGAAGATTCAACAGTTGCTCCTGGGGGTGATTTTTCTTGTACCACCTCTACCAATAACAATTTAGTCCCAGCATCTTCTAATATTGATGCACAAAGTGCAAATGCTGCAATACCATAAAATAAGATTATTAGATTTTTCTTAAAACTTAATTTATACCATGAAAAGAATTTGAATCCTATGAGACCTATGACAATACTGGATGCTATTGAACTAATAGCAAAAACTGTGGGAGATAAAAAATGATGGCCAGTATTACTAAAAAGAATTAACAAAAGTATTACCAATAAAGTAAATTGAATTACAATTACTGTCCAGTGCATGATATTAATAAAACGAGATTTGGCTCTAATCTTTTTGCTTATTTGTGTAGTGTATCTTAAAAGTATCCAAGATCCTATGCCATATCCAATAGCAATAGTCAAGATGAACATTATAACTTCCATATTGTAGGTATAGGGTAAAATCTGACGTGTCATCAACAAGTCAATAATTACAATGGAAATTATAACAGCACCTGTTACAACAGTTATTTTTCTATTGAGTATCTTAGGTCTTTGAGAAAAGCTGTCTTTCCAAAAATGCACGTAGTATATGTATATAAGAACTATATAAGATTAGCAAGAATAGAAAGACATCTTATAATTTAATATAATTCGATATAAAAAAATTTGCTTATTTTTTATATTATTATGTATGTTATATTGTAAGAATTAGAATATTGACAATATCAAGATATTTATTGATATATAGTGTATTACATATATTTAATATAATTTAGAAAAAGATAATAAAATTTAGATTAAGAATGTTATCTAGACAGTATTATGTCATCTAATACGAGCAGACCCTTTAGTTGCAGTTACTGTGGAGTTGAATATAATGCTATAAAACCAGATGATATTCATACCAAGGCAAATAAATATAAAATTAATAGAAATGATATTGAAACAACGCATGAGTGCAATGAGTGTGGAAAGATAACTAGATTATATTGGTCTTAGGAAAAAGGCTCCACTACTATATATTAAATTTTTTTATCAACTAAATTAAGAAGGTGTGTTAAAAATGAGCAAAAGAGACAAATAGAAAAATGGCAATGTATAAATGAGTCAATTAACAAAATTATTTTCAAAGAAAAACTTTCATCTTTTTTATTTCTCTTTTATTCAAAATTTGTAAAATAATTCTTGAATAAAAATCAACATTTATTTCCTTATAGGTAAGAATAACTCTTTCGCAGGTCAGCTATAGAAAATAATTATAATTGTTATATTGTATTAACTATTGGCAATTCAAACCTTTGAAGAACCTTCACTACAATCAGAAAATAGATTATAATATCAATATGAAATCTAGTATTTACCACTCAAAAATAAACAATCTTTTATTCTACCTTCTATTGTTATAATACACCTAAATCCATCATTATACATGTCTTTGGGTGTTAGAGAATAACCTTTGACACCCAATAAAATCTCCAATCGTTTTATTGTTTATTGTACATAAATATTACACAACCTCAATTAATTCTAACCAATGTCAAGAATGGTGTTTAATCAAGAAATTCGAACACCCATTTATTAACACCCATTTTAAAAATACTTAGAATCAACAGAACCCCTTTTTTAAATAATCTAAAGAATGTTGAGAAGATTTAAACCAAGTTTTAAATGGATCATTTTTTCATAGATTCTACTAATAGAAACCGACACAATTATTAAAAGCATTAGAAAACCTACAATCTTGTATTTGAAGAGTTGTAATTGTAATTTAATCGCTATTATTATAATTCATGTACTAATTTCTACTATACTATTAAATACGTATTTTGGTGAAGACGACAATAGTAATAAGAAATATAATCTTGTTAGTTTAAATGTTTTACAACATTCTTACGCAATTGAAATTACTGATGATAAAGATAAAGTAAAAATACAAGACCAAACAAAAAATAAAGATTCTAAAGAAACTGGCGACGAAGAATCGGATAATAATAATAAGAATGAAAAATCTATTTTTAATTTTGTAGCCGTTGGAGATTGGGATTGTACAGGTGAAACAGAAGACACAGTAGATAATATTATTAATCAAGACCCAGAACTAGTTTTAGCCCTTGGTGATTTCTCATATAGCGGAGATGCGGATTGCTGGTTTGATTTAATAGAACCAATAGCAG
>JAATVK010000104.1 GCA_014523485.1 Nitrososphaerales archaeon TH5894 | reverse complement strand
TAAAAAAAAATAATTTAGATGCTAACATGCTTGCAAAACTTTTCTTCGAATCATTAAAGAATCAGTAGTGATATTATGAAAATTTTGAAAATAGAATCAAAAAATTTCAAACCATTTGATAATATTTCCATACCATATGAAGGGTATCTTGGAGAAGGATTCTTTATTATTAAAGGAAAAAATTCAATGGGTAAAACAAGTATAATAGAATCTATTCTATGGGGTCTACTTGGTGAACATTTGATGGCAGAAAAAGATAGAAAATCGATAATTAAAACTGGAGAATCTAAATGTGAAGTAGCTATAACATTTGAAATAAGTGACATTCTATATAGAGTAATAAGAACAATTGAAGTCATTAGAAAAAGAAAGTCATTTGAGGATCCTCAAAATGATTTAGTAAAATCTTCTGCATTGCTATTTAAAAAAGAAAAAAATGAAGATAAATTCATTCAGCTATGTAGAGGTCCAAATATCGTTAATCAAGAAATTGAATCACTTTTGGGAGTATACCCAGAAGTAATTGAAAAAACTGTATATATTAGACAAAAAGAAGTAGATAAACTTGCACTCGCAGATCCAAGTGAATTAAGGGAATTAATTAAGAACTTATTTGGATTAAATGATTTTGATGACCATATAAAAAAATACTTAAAGAATCAAATTAATAATATTAATGAAGAAATCAAAGATTTAAAAATACAAATTGGAAGTTTATTAACAGAACAAAATGAATTGGAAAAGGAAAAACAAATTTTAGAAGATAAAGAAGAAAAACTTGAACTAAAATTGCAGGAAATAAAAAAAGATAAAAGTACTTTAATGAGTTATCCCTCTCAAGAAAAATTAAATAAAATTAAGGTAATCATCGAAAATATAGAGAAATATAAAAAAGATTTAGATTATACAGAAAAAATGTATAATTATAAAAAAGAAAATGTATTAGTACAAGAAAATAGAATAAAAGATTTTCAAGATAAAATTTTTCTCTTAAATTCAAAAATTTTAAAGCTTTCAAGAGAACTAAAAGAATATCCACCAAAAGATAGTATGAGAACAGCTAGTGATATATTAAAAGGAATAGATAATGATGAAAAACAAATAAGAAATTTGATATCAAAATCAAATGAAAAGTTAGATATAGATTTTCAAAATATGTCAATAAATAATATAGAAGAACTTAAAAAAGTTAAAGAAAAAAATCAAATTGAATTAGAAAAGAATAACAAAGAAAGAATTTCAATATTAGCTATAATGGAGGAACATAAGAAACTTCTTACGTCAAATCAGTTATTATATGAAATTCAGAACAAAAGCATTAAATATATACAAGATAGAGATAAATGCCCAATATGTAATAGTAAGATTAACGAGAAAAATACATTAATACTTGATCTCAAACGAAAAAGAGAAAATATATTTAATAAAGAAAATTCATTTAAAAAAGAGATAAATCAATTAGAAAAAAAATTAAAGAAAATAGAGACAGAACTTGACGAAAAAAAAGGATCAAGACAATTAATAGATGTTATAGTCACTATAGTAAATGGATTAATAGAAAAACGTGTCAATTTTTATAATGAGTTAAATTCTATTTCAGAAATATATAAGAAATATGATAAACTATATAATTTAAATTCAAGGATAATTGATGATCTTATTTCCTCGATATCAGAGATAGAAAATAAGATTTTTTCATCAAAAGAACTTATAAAAAATTTTCAAGAAAGGATAGAATTAGAAAAAATTAAGCTTGAAAAAATGAAGAAAGAAATAAACATATTCAATAAAGAAAAAAATGACATTTTATTAAAACTTCAGTCAAATAAATTAAATTTACAAACATATTGCGATGATATAAAAGTATCAAATATTCATAACCTATTAGCAAATTTTTATTGCAATAGTATTGATGAACTAATTTCAAAAAGACTTAATATTACAGTAAGAATTGAAGAAAAAGCTAAAATTATTGAAAATATTCAAGGGGATATTTCTTATCTGACAGAAGAAATTGAAATAAGAAAAAAGAAAATAATCGATTTAAGAGTTGCAGAAGAGAAACTTAAAGAAAAAGAATATTTGTTAAAACATGTTCTATTTTTACTAGGAGAAATAGATGGCTTTATTTCTAACGATATTGTTGAAGGAAGATTGTCTGATGTTTTAATGAAAAGTACTAATTTTTATCTAATACCTTTTACAGAAGGTAGATATGAAATCGCTAATATATCATCTACAATGAGAAAAATAAAAGATAGAATATCTCATGGTTTAACTTTAACTTTGGTAGATAATAAAGATCACATAACAAAGAATAAAGAACAACTAAGTGGAGGGGATGAATCAGCTCTTGGGCTTGCACTTCGGATTTCTATATCAAAGCTTATGTCGACTATCAGACCTTTCAAATACCTAGAAAAAAAAGTACCTATGATAAATTTTATTATAATGGATGAACCTATGACCAGTCTTGACGAATTTCGAAGAAATGTAATAATGAATATTTTGATGAAAGATCAAAGCTTTAAACAGATCTTTCTTATATCTCATGCTGAAATAAATGAAGAAGAGAATAATTATCATTCTATAGTAATTAATGATAATGAAAGTTCTAAAAGAATGGTAGAATATTTCCATTAAAAATTATATTTAAATTATATACACAAATTTATTATTGTAAACTAAACTATAGATTGAAAATTGACAATGAGTATAAATTAATGCCCCTAATTGTAGTATGATATAAGAACAAAAATGACCTATACAGAGGAATCTCTCTTTTAAAAATCATGGCAATTTACAGAATTTGATTATCCATTTCTTTTTTTGATAATTGCATCCAATATATCAAGGTTTAATTTATCCATTATGAAATTAAATATAAATGAAATTATACAAAAAATTAACAATAATTAATACTATATTAGGAATAACGGTATGTATTATAATTTTGTTAATATATTTTTTTATAAATTCATTAATTGGTATACCTCTTTTAGGGCTTTTTTTAGGAGGTACTATTTTGCATGTTTTCATTGTATTACTTATCAATTTAGCAGGAATAGTTTCTATATTCTATTTTAAAAATACAAGAATCGTGGGAATAGCTTTAATTATTTATGGAACATTAGTATTAGCTACTGCTACCTTTTTCGGTATACCAGGATTTATTTTATTTGTCATCGCTGGTATAATAGCATTAAAAGAAAAACAAGTAGTAAAAGAATCAAAATGATATCAAATATTTAAAAGAGAAGATTTTCTCACATTGGTTATATAAATTAAAAATGAACAAGGAAAGGTAAAGTGGGTCAACAGTTATAGAGATCAAGTAATTAGTCCTTTACAGAGAATACAAATGGCAACATGATAGTTCTATCTCACGTTAGATCTCAATAACTAAATAGCCGAATATCATTCAAAGCAGCAATAATTGGCTAGTGAAATTGCGGATGTGGTAGTAAATTCTCTATATATGAATTGATTTAATTTATTTATTAGTTTAATTAATTATGTCTTAGATAGTTTTTACCAATTTAATAATATATTTATAAAATAAAAAATTATACATCTATATAGTATTCTAAATGGATGTTATAATTAATAAACATTGAAATAAGAGATTATAATCATTATCAAAAATACTTTATGAAATTTACAAAATCTTCTATTATTTATTTTCTCCTTGTCTTTGTACCTATTTCAGTTATTTTAGATTTAGTTCATGCCGATCATATTATCATATTTGTTATTGCAGTAATAGCATTAATACCACTTGCAAAACTCATAGGTGATTCAACAGAGCATCTTTCTACACATTATGGATCTACTCTAGGATCTCTTTTAAATGTCACCTTTGGCAATGCAGCAGAAATAATAATTGCAGTGGTAGCTATTAATGCTGGTCTATTAGAGCTTGTAAAAGCATCAATTACTGGTGCAATTCTTGGAAATATTATGCTTATTTTTGGTTTGAGCATGATTGCTGGGGGGATTCGTAAAAAGGAACAAATATTCAGTCGTGAAAATGCAGGACTTCAATCAACTATGATTTTCTTAGCTATAATTGGATTGGCAATTCCCACTGTCTTATCAAGTACTATACTAAAACCTACTGAAATTGAAAACCAACTTAAAATACAATTTTTAAGTGATGCCTTAGCAATTATATTATTATCGGTATACATAGCAGGAATTGTATTTACATTTTTTACTCATAAACACTTATTTGTTTCTCCACATATGGAAGAAGAACATAACAATCACAATATTGCCGCCGCCACCACCGCCACCAAACATTGGGATAAAAAAAGAGCATTCTTTATGCTAGCTATTAGTATGGTCGGAGTTGTAGTCATAAGTGAAATTTTGGTTGGATCTGTAGAAGAAACTAGTAAGCAGTTTGGTTTTGGAGAAATGTTTGTTGGAGCTATTATAATTGGAATAGTTGGTAATGCTGCAGAACATAGTAGTGCTATTATTCTTGCGAGAAAAGGTAAAATTGATTTATCCATCGGAATAGCTGCTGGTTCAGGAACTCAAATAGCACTTTTTGTTGTACCAATCTTGGTAATATTTGGAATAATTTTAAATCAGCCATTTACATTAGAATTTACAATTTACGAATTAGTTACATTATTTCTTGCAGCTATTATTCTTAATCTGATTGCACACGATGGTAGAAGTAATTGGTTTGAAGGAGTAATGCTCACTGCAGTATATATCATTATTGCTATAGGGTTCTATTTTATTGGATGATAAATATAATTCAAATAAAAATTATTTTCCTTTTACATATATCCAAAAAATAACCGTTTTAAAATAATTTCCTAAACTTATTTTTATATCGCTTTTTTGTACTGTAGTATAGGTGATATTTTATGCCAATAGCTTAAGTCTATCAGATATCTTATAATATTTTTGATTACTAAAGATCACGTATTATCTCTTCTGTAGTTGTAAATATAGTACAATAACATATTTTTTGTTATTATTTATTTTTATACTTATTATTTTGCATTCTCTTCACTATTTATTATTTAATTAAAGGGTGTTTACTGATTTTATATTTTCTTTGAATGAATTATTAAGCCTATGATAATATTGTAGATAATATGCTATACGTATCTTTTTGTTTTTCAATTAATCTGAATTCTAATAGCATTTAGCACAATTGAAATCATTGTAATGGATTTATTTTTTCTGATATTTATTCGATTTAGTCAATGGTAAACTTTACCATTTTAATAATATTCTATCTTTTATGAGTAATCTGTTGTTGTTGATGATGATGATCAAATACAAATTACCTTAGCAAGTCACATAGTGATTTAGGTAAGAATTGATAACATTCATCTTGTTTGGGTACAGGTTTTTTATCATATTGTTGTAATACGGAGGATTCTTCTTCTGAGACTCTAGGAGCTAATACTATCTCAACATTCTCTATTTGATTATTCCTTAAAAATTTCAATGTAACAGTATCTCCCACTCCTTTTTCTCTCTCTAGATAAGTTAGAATATCATCTATTTTTCTTACCTCTCTATCATCTATTGCTACTATTATATCACCATCAGCGTCTATTATTTCCCCCCTTTGATTGTATGTTATAGTTCCCTTTTGTAATTTGCCTGATTTTGCGGCTGGACTATCAGGAGTAATATCAGTAATTAAAAAGCCTTTTGATTCCTTCAATCCAAAAATTTTTGCCAATTGAGGAGTTATATCCATTCCAACTACACCAAGATATGGATGAAGATATTTTCCTGTTGATATAATTGATTGAACAACTTTCTTTACTGTATTAGAGGGTATAGCAAACCCTATTCCGGCATTAACACCAGTGTTGGAATATATTGCAGAATTGATTCCTATTACTTCACCTTTCAAATTTAATAATGGGCCACCAGAATTGCCAGGATTAATTGCAGCGTCTGTCTGTATTATATCTGGAATATTAAAACTCATAGCAAATTGAGAAAATGGAGAATTGCTACCATCAGTTGATGGTAGCATTCTTCCTAGACCACTGACTATTCCTACTGTTAAAGATCCTGATAAGCCAAAAGGATTACCAATAGCTGCCACAGTATCCCCAACCCGAAGATATGAAGAATTACCCAACGGAATTGGACTAAGAACTATATCTATTGGATCTGAAAGTTTGAGAACAGCTAAATCACTGTAAGGATCATGACCAATTACTTTAGCTTGATATACATTTCCATTTGAGAAAGTTACTTGGTAATTATTATTTCCTTCATTAAAAGCAACAACATGATTATTTGTTATTATATGACCATCCTTATCATAAAGAAAGCCAGAACCTAATCCTTGCTGTACATTAGAAAGAGGATCAATAATAGTTATTTGAACTACAGATGTAGACGTTTGTGAAAATAAATCTTGAATTTTTAGTTCAGTAGAATTATTTTGTTCTAGTAAATTATCTGATATTTGACCTAATGCATAACCAGTATTATTGTGATTAGAAAACAGTAATGTTAATAATATAAAAGATAATAAATATAAAATAACAGAAATTTTGTTTAACATTTACTATTTAATTAATCAAGTGTAATATTAATTTAATCAATCTTGTAATATTCTATTAGAAAATCTATATTGTCATAATTCGACTTGATATTTTACTGTTCTTGATGCTAAAGGTTATTGGTAATTCCGTACCAATAGATAAATTAATGTATTTCTTAGTAGTTTTACTTATTGATAGAGTATTTTAGTGTATATGTTATATTGATTCTGTGAGTATTCAATGTATATGTGTCTTTGCATATATATAGTTAGAATAAAAAATTATTTTTTCAATATAATAGTATTTAACCATATCTATAAATATTCTATAACTCACCTATTGTTTTTATATTGTAATAAGTAAATGGGTTGCAAGACTGTAATATTAATTGACTTTTAGATGGGCAATATAATGAAATCAAACTACATTAGGATGCGATTCAATGATTGTGCTGATTACATATTTTGATTGTTGTTTGTTCAATATGTAAGATGAGAATGGTTCGATACGATGTACTATATCACGATATAATATATTTAATGATTTATATATAAATAACAATTCAGAATTTCTATTTTGATTTAACTTTACTGTATATTGAATTGAACAAATTTCAAATGTTATGAAAAATTTATAATTATAATAAGTTAAATAAATTTTTAAATATAACATGTTTTATTGTATGCATGTGCATTTGGGTTATATTATTATAATTTTATTTATTATTAGTATAATGGTAATCACTTCCTTGGATATTACAGCTGAAGTAAATAATAATCATACATCTTTTAATGAAACTAGTATAACTATGATCAATAAAACAGAACCCAAAAACTCTTCTTCAGAAACATGTGTAATGCCCAAGTGTCCAAGTGAAAAGGTATGTATCCAGGTATGCCCCGAATCTCTTCCTCCAGTTTAATAATGCTTTAAAATATTAAATCAATTAATTTTATTTGTGCCTATATATAACAGAGGTTCATGAAAATTATCTTTATCTCCAGCAAAATAACCGTGACCATTACCATTACACAAATCCAAAAGATCTGTGCCTGAAGTTATAAGATAACCTTTGACATCATTTGGAGAAGCTTCTGGATGTAAACTTATGTACAATGCTGCTGCTCCAGCAACATGAGGAGCGGCCATACTTGTACCAGTTAATTTTGTATATGAATTAGATTTAAAAGTAGAATATATATCTACACCAGGGGCTGATATATCTACGACATCACCATAATTACTAAAACTTGCCAGCATGTCATCAGCACCATAGGGAGTTGATGGTCCATTACCTCCACATTTTCCATCAGTATCGGCTATTGCAGATACCGTTATTACTTCAGGATTATTCGCTGGTGTAAAAGTTCCTGCATCTTTTCCTTCATTACCTGCAGCAACTACAATGGTAATACCCGCTTTTATTGAATTATGTATTGCAATATCTAATGCACCTGATTTACACTCACAACCTAAACTTAAAACTGCAACGTCAACTTGATTTTGATTTTGATTAATGTAGTCAAGTCCTTTTATTAGAGTAGAAATTTCTCCCATTCCTGAGCTTTCAAGTACTTTAATAGCCCATAATCTAGCTCCAGGAGCAATACCAACAATGCCAAAGGAATTATCTTTAGCAGCTGCAACTCCTGCGAGATGCGTACCGTGACCGTGGTCATCATCCGCATTAATTGTTCCTGGAATAAATGATCTTTCATGAAATACATTTAGATCAGCATGATCTAAATCTATTCCAGTGTCTAAAATCGCTATATCTGCATCAACAAAATTCGGGTTAATATTGTTTAAACTTTCACCATCTACTCTATCTACACTTTCTGGTATAATTTGAGTTTCTGTATGTGTATCTATAAAAGCTGATATTTTCCTATCATTTCCAATATATGCTACCAATGGATTATTTTTCAATTGTTCTAAAATTTTTTCATTAGGAATCTTTATTGCTAATCCTTTTACTACATTATAGTAGACGTATAATAATTCAGTTCCTGTATCTTTCAATTCAGAATTATAAAATTCAACTGGATCTATTGAATTACTTCCTTCTTTATTATCTTGAAGATATATAATAAATTGATTAGGAATTATATTTTGATTATTATAAAAATAATTAAAAAGGAATTGCTTCTCAAAATTATCTTCTGCATGTGTATTTTCGAAGAGAGGAATAACTAAAAAGATTCCACATACAGTAATCATTACTAAAAAGCTCCCTCTAAAATTAAACTGAAGATTCATTTTGCAATTAATAGACAAATTTAAGTTTATATTTATTAATACTTTTAAAAAATTTATTATATATAAAATGAATAGTAAAATAAAATTTTAATTCTTCTCTATTTTCTCTCTATATTAAATTGAATAATAAAGTTATTAAATAAATTAATGTAAAAAAATTAATAAAATAATTATATTTGTAAATTAATTAATATTATACTAACAATGAAAACATCAGTATAAATTTGGATGATTTGGTTACTAAATGGAAAAATTATGCTTTATTAATCATTTTGTTGGAAGATAGTTCTGCATAGGTTTTAAACACCTGATGAACCAACAAAACCTAATAATTTATCTAATAGTTAGAGATCGGTATAAAAATTATACTTTAAATAAATGATGGATTTTTTTGTTATGATTTAAATAAGTAAGATTACTTAATTTTTTTATGGTAAATAGGATTTTGAATGTTCAAGATTTTTTCTTTTTTCCTGGTAAAACTGCCAGATACGAAGGACATTTTCTTACCTCATCATCCGATCCGATCCTTATAGAAATAACAAGAAAAATAAATGAATCTATTTCTGAAATTCCTCAATATCAATTATTGTTGAATGTTCAGAATTCAAAATCTTATGAAATTTCAGATTGCCGGATATATAGATTTGAAAATCGAAATTCAGAATATACAACGTGTTATTTTTTCAGTAATGATATTGAAGAGATTGATTAGTATTATTTTTGCTTTCCCACATTAACATATTTTTATCATTTTTTCTCTATAATGTTATAATCCTATTTATATATGATATTATTATAATTTGTATTTCACATATTAATTATATACATATTTTAAATCTTACAAAGATATATTAATTAATTATAGTCAAAGTATAATATTATTGCATTATTGGGTAGGATCATTTTGTAGGGTGATTAATAATGGTAAATTATATTTTCCAATAAATGTTGTAGCTATATCTGATATAATAAAACTAGAAAAAGATTTAGGAAATCAAATACCTAATAAATCTTGGATGCTATATTTGCTAGAACTATTTAATAGTCAAAATTTTTCAGTCGAATTAAATCTTATATGTCAGTTTGATAATCAAAACTATTTTGAGGCAATTTTTTTGGGTATAAATAGATATAGATTTAAGAATATCCTACCTGTAACTTATCATTCTTATCAACGTATAATTCATCTAGACCAAAAAAATTACCAAATAAATTTTATATTAACAGATCAAACGATAAATAAATCAGAAACATTTAATCTTAATATTAAAGGTACAAATTTTGATTATAAAATCTTAAATCAATTTACAGGAATTGAATGGTGGAATAAGACTGGCCATTTTAGTTATCCGATAAGATATCAAACAGAGATTTCTCAACTTATGTTCGGCTTAATAGATAAAAATGATTCAGAGTCAATTACATTTTTCCCTCATAATGTATTAATCTCCAATAAAGATGGTTATAGGAATGAATATCCTATTACATTTCAAAATGTTAGATTAAATAATAACTGTATATGTTATACTATTAGTTCCGGGTTATGTAATAATGGATTAAGTTATTCTTAAATCTTAATTTGTTTAGATAACATGGTATTATATAATTCAAGAAAATTAATTATAATAGAGATTCATATCAGCTTTTAGAAACATAATTTTAACTGTTCTATCTATTAGTCAAGTTGGGGATCCAATAATTTAGACTAACCAAGATAATGTTCTTATCCTATTTATAAATTTAGACTTTTTATGACTTTTTAAAAACCTTCATATTAAAATGATGATTTCATTTTAAGGATAACAATTAAGAACTTATTAATTTATATTTTATGTCAATGAATAAAATAAAAATAAATGTAATATAAAAGTAATAGTTATTAAATTTTAGAAATTTTGGAGGAAGAATAAATTTTCTAATGAATAACTTGAAGATATTTATTGAAATTTATCTATCAAATTGAATTGTAAGCATAAAATTAGATATTGCTATTTTAACAGGTTTATTAAAAACTTCATTAAAAATTTTTTCTAAGATTTTCTTGTGGTATAAAGACCAATTATATCCCAAATCATGTTTTAAGATATATATATTATTGTCATCTTCTTGAAGATGATTAAATTCTACAAAAGACCTTCTCATCCTAATCTCAAACCATGTTAAAAATGAATTTGGATCTGACTTCATTTTCATAAAATAAGCTATATCCTGGACTACATTTTTGCCAAAATTTAAAACTAAATCTGATACTTCTTCTTCACTCATCATATTAAACAGAGTTGTTATAACTGGTTTAGCCATAGGTATCATGCCTACTTTGGGCTCATATGAATCCCATTCAACATATCTTTTTAAAATTTTATTAATCAAAGTATTTAGACTTATATCTTGAAGTTGGGATTCATTTTGTAATAATTTTATAATATCTTCATCTATTCTTAATGTAAAATTACTTGTCTTTCTTTTGTCTTGTTGAGCATTATGTTCAGCCATGTTTGTAATATTTCGATTTTAAAGATAAATTTTTGTCTTTATTGATGTCATAAACAATTTCTATTAAAATTCTAATTATTCACAAAATTCAATTGAGATGATTCTACTATTATATTTTATTTCTACAGGATTTTTAGAATTCTCATTGGATATTAACTCAAAAATAGTTTTATGATAAAGAGACCAATTTTCTCCCATTCCGTGCTTCATTATAAATGTATGTTTATTTTCTTCTATTGTATGCACAATTTCAATAGAAGAATCTTGTAGTCTCGTCTCGAACCAATTCAAAAACAAAATCCAATCTATTTTTTTGTTCATAAACAATAATATGTCTTCCAATTCATTTTTTCCTACATTAATGGCTAAATCAATAATTTCTTGTTTACTTCTTTTTTCAAAAAGCTTCTCAACCAATAACTTTGGAATGGGTATCATGCCTACTTTGGGCTCATATGAATCCCATTCAACATATCTTTTTAAAATTTTATTAATAAAATTACTGACACTTATTTGATTATTTCCTCCTTCTTCCCTAATTTTTTCTAATATTTTGGTCTCTATTCGGAAAGTTAGAGGTTTGGTTCTTTTAGAGTCAACATTCATAATCTAATCAAATATACTTTGTCATGACTGACATTTAACTATAGGATATCTAATGCTAATAATTTATCTTATATTTGATTTCTTTTTGTTTAATTAATTAAATTATTCTCTATGACATAAGAATAGTATAAATGAAAGTAATACATTGGTTGGACTAAAAAACTATCAATCCAAAACTATAATCTCCTCACATAGTAAATCAACTAAGCCTACATAATTGTATATCTGATAATAAAATTCCCCATTTGTAACCATTTAAAAATACAATAACCCGATCAATAATAAAAACTACAAATAGATTGATGTTAATAATCAAATATGCAGCTGAAAAAAGCTATCCACATGAGACGAGAATTATATATAGTATCTCAAAATGCTCCCATTATTCTAGAAAAAAGTGGTATCGTCAAATTAAAAAAGAAAATCCTCTATTCTATGTTTATCTTTTAACATTAACGAATGTTTAAATTGAGAATACTGAAATTTATTTTGAATCTATCTTGCTTAAGATATAATATTTATTTTTCATATATCTTTTTCAAACTTTATTAAACCCAAACTAACAGTATTTTATATAATGTCCTCTTTTGGGGTTGATACGCTCGGTGGATTGACTGAAAAATTAAAACAATTAATTACTGATACTCAAAATGCGTATGAAACACTTATTGATTCTACACAACGTTATAAACAAGGTAAAATGAATGAGAAAGAATATTTCTCAAGCATTGGAAAATATCTAATTGCGAGTTCTGCAATGAATTTTCTAGCTATCAAGGTCATATTAGAAATAAAATCCGCAATTGATAAAGGAAAGTTACTTAAGAATCCTACTGGCGGTATTGCAGACCCTAACTCTAATACTAACCCTTCTGTAGGTTTTGGTATTGGCGGATTTGTTGGTGGTGGTGGAGTAGGAGGTT
>JAATVK010000010.1 GCA_014523485.1 Nitrososphaerales archaeon TH5894 | reverse complement strand
CTGCCGCCACCACTACTACCACCAGTATTGTTGCCAGTACTACTACTATTGCTATTATTACTACTACTGCCACTACTATTACTATTACTATTACTAGGCAAACTACTGTTCACTTGTATACCTTAGGTAAATTGACTACATATACATCTTTGTCTGGTAATAGATATGATTAAAAGTAAAAGAATAAAAAAATAATAATAGTCAACAATATTATAATGTATTGTCGAGTAATGATATATATATAAAAGGATTTGCTAGCAACGAAGGAACTAAAAAATTTAGAGACAATGCAATTAAAAAAGGTAAATCATATTTACACTTTAAAGAATTTGATGACCTAATATTATCAAGTATTGGAATGGGTACATATTTAGGTGATCTCTCTAAAGAAGATGATATAGATATTGAAAATGCATTATATGAATCAGTAAAATCACATGCAATTAATGTAATTGATAGTGCAATAAATTATAGAGCAATGAAATCAGAAAAGAGCATTGGCAGATCAATAACAAGACTTGTAAATGACAGAATAATTTCTAGAGATGAGATTTTTGTAAGTACAAAGAATGGATATATAACAAATGACGGAGACTATCCAATGCTTGATGTTTGGGAATATATACAAAGAATGTATATATCTACAGGAATCATAAAAGCAGAAGATATAAGTTCTGGATATAATGTTCTTAATCCAGCCTATATAGAGAAATGTATAGAAAGATCACGGTTTAACTTAAAACTTGATACACTAGATCTGGTATATATCCATAATGCTTTTGAAAGTTGGAATCAGGATGTTAGTAAGGATAAATTTTTTGACATGCTTTCTAAAGTTTTTGAAATTTATGAAAAATTCCGTTCTAAAAATAAAATTAGATATTATGGAATGGCGACTTGGACATGTTTTAGAGTAGGTGAAGAAAATAAAGAATATTTATCACTTGAAGAAGTGTGTAATATCGCTAAAAATATAGGAGGCGCAGATCATGGATTTCGTTTTATCCAGCTTCCATACAATTTAGCATATAGTGAAGCGTTATTTTTAAAAAATCAAAATGTAGGAAATGAAAAAAACCTTACAATTTTAGAAGCTGCAGAAAGATTAAAAATAGGAGTATTTTCTAGTGTTCCATTACTTCAGGGAAAATTAATAGAAACTAAGATTCCTGACTATTCGGAAGGATTAACAGATCCGATTATGAAACTACTCCAAATAATAAGATCAAGTCCTTCTATAATAGCCCCTTTGATAGGTCAGAAAAAAATGGATCATGTAAGTAATAATAATAAAATTTCCGAAATCCCACCACTAAGTGAAGAAGAATTCAAATTAGCTATTGAGGTACTCACTAAAGGAAATTAACAATTATTACAATTATTGAGATAGTATAAAAATAAAATTTTTATAGTTTATATAATATCTGATTGGGTCATTTTTCTTATTTTTTCTTTCCATGACTGTGTAATTTCATTCTTTTCGAAATTATCAAACAATTTCTTTTTTATGGGATCATCATTTTTAAATGGTCGTAACCAACGAGAGGTTTGTAATTTACTATTGCCTTCAGAAGAATTATCGTTCTCTAATATTATACTATCGAGGTCAAAAGTATTATCTTTTGAGCCATCAGTACCTTGTTTGTTTGTTTCAGTATTGGTAGATGTATAATTTTGTGGAGTATCTAACATTGAATTAGAAGGATTATTAAGATTTGGTGCATTTGTTAGAACAGGATCCTTATACTGCAAATTTAAAATTTCATTATTAGTTTGCGACTCTGAAAGAAATTCTTGTATTAACGACATTTGACCCATAATTTGACCTCTACCACAATCAGAAAAGCCGTTCTTTTGTAGAAAAGGCATATACTTGAGCAATATTCTAAATTCATCCAATCGAGCTTTGGCATTTTCCTTAGATAATATCGTCATTTCATTGTAAATGGTTTGATTCTTTTAAATTAAGGCTGGTTCAATTATTTTGCTAATTAACATTCTAAAAGCGAGCTAGCTCATTTGGGGATCAAGAGATATAAAGTTATAGAATTAAAATATATTTAAGTACGAATAAAGATTTACAATTATTAAAGTAATTTGGATATCAAAAAATATGTTTTAGATACTAGTGTTATAATTGATAAAGAAATCTCTAAAATGTTACAGACTGGAAAAATGGTAGTTGAAAATAGTGAAATAATTATTCCTAGGGCAGTTTTAGATGAATTACAAGCTCAGGCATCCACTAGTAGAGATCAAGGTTTAGTAGGTCTCCAAGAAATTTATGAAATACGAGATGTTTGTAATAAAAAAGGTATTAAAATAAAATTTTCTGGTGAAAAACCTGATTATGATGATATATTATTAGCAAAGCATGGAAGAATTGATTCAATAATTAATGAACTAGCATTTAATGAAAATGCAATTCTAATTACTGGTGATTATGTACAACATTTAGCAGCACTAGCCCAAGGAATAGAATCGGTTTTTATAAAATATAATAATAAAATTACTCATTTCAAATTCGAAAAATTTTTTTCACACAAAACTATGAGTATCCATCTAAAAGAAGGAGTTTACCCATACGCAAAAATTGGAAGCCCAGGAAAATTTGAATTGAAAAGATTAGATGAAAAGGTCATAACAAACGAATACCTTAAGGAAATAATTAAAGAAATTTATGAATATAATCCACTGAATACTAATAAATTTTATGAAATAAATCGAGAAGGAGCTACCGTTATTCAATATGAAAAATACAGAATAACAATTACTAAATCTCCATTTTCTGATTCTACAGAAATTACTATTGTAAGGCCTATAGTACACTTATCCTTAGACGATTACAAATTAAGTGAAAAACTTCTTAAGCGATTAGAAGAGAAAGCTGAAGGAATTGTTATAGCTGGTCCTCCAGGATCCGGTAAAAGTACAATAGCAAGCAGTCTAGCAGAATATTATACAAAAAAAGAAAAAATTGTAAAAACATTTGAATCACCAAGGGATTTACAAGTTCCCAAAGAAGTGACACAATATAGTCCATTGGAAGGAAGTTTTGAAAATGCAGTAGATTTGCTGCTACTGGTCAGACCAGATTATACTATTTTTGATGAAATAAGACGATTAAAAGACTTCAATGTATATGCAGATTTGAGACTATCAGGAGTTGGAATGATTGGAGTAATTCATGCTAATAGTCCAATAGACGCTGTTCAAAGGTTTATTGGAAAGATAGAACTTGGAATGATTCCTCATATTATAGATACAATTATTTTTCTTAAAGATGGTAATATAAATAAAGTTTATGAATTAAAATTGACAGTTAAAGTTCCTTCTGGAATGGTTGAAGAAGATCTAGCTAGACCATTAGTGGAAATTTTTGATTTTGAAAATGGAGAATTAGAATATGAAATCTATACTTATGGTGAAGAAAATATAGTAGTACCTGTAAAGGAAATAGTAGAGAAGAAAAAGACAAATACTACTAGTAATATCACAAGACTTGCAGAAGCTAAGATAAAAGATGTAGTAAGGAGATTTGATCCTAGTGCTGATATAGAAATTATATCCGACAACAAAGTAAGGGTAAAAGTAGGAAAAGAAATAATTCCAAAAATCATAGGAAGAAGTGGCTCAACTGTCTCTGAACTAGAAAATCTATTAGGTTTAAGAATTGATATAGAAGCTAAAATACCAGTTCTTGACAAAGAGAAAGAGATTGATTTCCAAATTAATGAATCTGGTTCATCAATCATAATTAGTGCAGATAAAAAAGAAGTCGGATCCAACGTTGGAATTTATATTAATAACGAATTCCTTTTAAGTTCAAAAATTGGTAGAAAATCAAGAATCAAAGTTGACAAAAGATCAGAATATGGAAAAAAGCTACTAAATGCAATATCAAAATCATCTGATATTAAACTTTTCAAACAAATGGATAAATGACAAAGAAATCTAATACAATGAAAATTATAATGAGTACGAACTCTTATTACAAGTCTATAGTTTAGAATAAACATAAAAGATTGTTCTACGATTACCAATTATTTGACTAGTAAAAGAATACGGATTGCCTTTCAAGGAGAAAGAGGGGCTTATAGTGAAATGGCAATAATGCTAAACTTTCCTATTTCTACCGCTATTCCTTTAAAAACTTTTTATGATGTTTTTGAAAATGTTAAAAACAACCAAAATGAAATTGCAGTGGTACCTATTGAGAATTCGATAGAAGGCAGTGTAAGTGAAACATATGATTTATTATTACAGGACAAAATACATGTTTCAGGAGAAATCTTTCAAAGAATTAATCATTGTTTGATTGTAAATAAAGATTATAAAAAAATAATCAATGTATACTCTCATCCTCAAGCACTAGGTCAATGTAGAAATTATATTCAAAGTAAAAACTTAGAGCCAATCCCAGCATTTGACACTGCTGGAGCTGTAAAATTCATCAAGGAAAACAAAATGATGAAATCTGCAGCTATTGCAAGTAGGAGAGCAGCGGAAATATATGAAATGGAGATCTTAGAAGAAGGAATAGAAGATAAAAAGAATAACTTTACAAGGTTCTTAGTTATATCGAAAGACTCGATAAATAAACCCTCAGGAAAAGATCGAACCTCAATTATTTTTGCCTTAGAACATAAACCAGGTTCTTTATATCACGTATTAAAGGAATTTTCTCGAAAAAGAATAAATCTGACTAGAATTGAATCTCGTCCTACGAAAGAAACACCATGGGAATACTATTTTTATGTAGATTTTGATGGACATTATAACGATGAAAAAGTAAAGTTGACATTAAATAGAATTAAGACTCAAACAAAATTTTTTAAATTATTAGGATCTTATCAAAAAGGAGTTTTTTAAATTATTTTATAATCTTCTTGCACAAAATAAATTTAACTTAGTAATTGGTATATTACTATCAGAATCACAATGTGGTATAACTGATGTCTCAGTTGATTAACGATTTTAATAATAAATGACTGTATTCTCTCTACAATTCTAGTTGTTTCTGTCAATGTACTATTGAGATTTAATTTAAGATTTGTTTCAACCCCAAAGAAATATTTCAATGGTCTTATCAAAACATTTGCAACTTCTATATTGAATTTTTTCTCTATATGTTCTTTTATTTTATCACTTATGATATCAAATTATATTTTTTAGCAATTTTAAGGTATTCTAAATGCTTGATGTAACAAGATTGCACTTAACCAGATTGCAGCAGTATGTCATATTAAGGTTTCAATAAGATCATAATAGTACGATTATTTTTAATTTACCAATTTTTATAATTCACTATTAGAATAAATTCCAAAATTTTTTGTTCAAATGCAAAAAGTTAGAAGTATGTTCTATGAATTTAAAAAGTAGTAATCTTTCATTTTCTTTCACTACCATGGTATTTTGTTTTACGTGTCATCAATTTTTGACCATAATCCATTTTGTAGTTTGAAGCTAGTTCTTTTTTAAAGTTACCTGAGTCATAAATAATAATTCTTCAATGTCGTCAGGATTATTTATTAAATATACATGTTATTCCCCGGATTGAAATGATATCTTAACATACTCTTTTGCAATTTCCGTTGATGTTTTAAATAGATCACAAATGAATTGTTACAATATTTGTTGGAGGAACTGATTAGGGCATTGGTGGGAATTGTGCTTTTAACTTCTTTCCATTACATTTTCATTCTTTCGAACTTTATATCAGGAAAAATTAGCTCAGTTTTATCTCCTAATCTTCTTCTAATCCGGACATATCCCACTACATTGTCAAGTATTCTAATATGTTTATGTAACTCCTCGATATTATTGATATAAGTAGAAGTTATTGGACGGATAATCCAATCTCGAACAAATTTATTTATTTCTTCCTGACTTAGAAATGGTTTTAGTTTATCATCATATTTTTCTATTATGGTATCTATGAGAGCAGCATTATCTTTAAAAAAATCATTGAATATTGATTTGTCATCGATATTGAAATGGCTAGGATAGTTTAGATCAATGAGAGGACCTAATCTCCTTCTAACAGCTGTTGAAGGATTTGGATTAGGATATTTACCCTGTAATATCCCAATGTAATATTAAGAAGATTCAACAATTATAGACATTCCGGAATGTAAATTTAAATTGTGCCTATTACCACTAGTACGTCTAGTAAATCCCCGTCCACATGTTATGCATACACATTTTTGTTTACTAATCATATTTACAATAAATATAAAGTAGTTAACCTTAATAAAATGACAAAAAAAATTAGATTAAAAGTGCTATACAGTGCTATACAGTGCACTTCTTGTGGAGTTTTTTCCTTATAATATAATAGAGACAGTAGCCTCAGTAGAGCTGTAATACCATCATTTACAATAAATGTAAAATATCCTCTCATGAGTAATAATCATCATCAGGAGTTACGGTTACTGTGTTTAGTATGTGAGTTCAAATTACCTAATTGAAAGTTAGAGGTTCATTTACAATTGAAAATGACAAATTATCTTCAATTGCATTATATGTATTTAATTTGATGGTCAACTGCTGAATCTGTGTTGTAATAACGGAATCTAACAGAACCTATTTTAGGTTGAAATTCTTCTATTCATTTTAAACACCAGACACTGTTCTTATTCTTTCGTGATATATCATATTTAGAGCACTATGTTGTATACTAATTTATAAAAACCTTAAACACATTGTTTTTCATAATTAAATAAAATGTCTTCTATCTTATCTATGGAATGTATCACTGGCTTGATACAAACCGAATCTTCCAATCATGAACCCTACAGAAATTGATAAATATAGAATCATATCAAAAGGGGATTTTTAATTTAGCTTTGTCTTGTTCTTATACCTAGAGCAGTTATGACTATTCCTGTAATTATTAACATTATTTGACCAATCAAAGATAAATTGTTTCCTTTGGTAAATGCGTAACCATCAACTAAAATGTCTGAGATTCCTAAATTGTTAATTTCTATAAAATATTCTCCATCTTGAAGAGCTGTTAAATTGAAAGAATAATCCGATGATGATTCTGTTAAAGTAACATCAGTTTTATTAGGATATGTTATGGACATATTAAAAAGAGATCCTGAAACAGATATAAATGCACTATCCCCCCTTTTCATGTTAGGAGAAAGAATGTCAACAGAATCTGGTTTGATAATACCATCGACCTCTACTTTTACAGAAGAATTTGAATAATAAACCGATAAAATCCCAATAGCAATAAACACTATTCCTGCTATCAATAACCCATAGAAATAAACAGATCTTGATACCATAGGGATAACAATTTAGCAGTAGATATTAATACATTTCATATCTAAGTTTGTCATTTATAGACAGCTTAGTAAAGATAATTTAGCGGTATTCATATACAGATACAAAGTATCGAAAACTTAACTAATTCTACGTATTTATATGCAATTTTTATTTAGTCATGCATATAATATAGATATTTCAAAGATCTGAGAGTATTTTCTTTATCTTAAAAATTGGTGTAGTTAAAATAAAGAATGAATTTCAATCGAATCCTTCAACATATTTAATATCTCATCGTTTTCGTTATACGATTAGTCAAATACTTTGAGATACAAATTATATTAGGAATACCAGAAATTCAAGCTTATGAATTTTACATTCTTTAGTTAAACTACTATGGCAATTATATGGGTTAAGAAATTAATTGTCACCATTTATAGTACGTTATTTATATTAAGAATTACAAACTTATTTAAGTTATTATCTTCAATTTTATTTTTCATATGAAATATTTCGATGCTCATATACATTTAACTGATGATTACTTTTCAAATTATATAGGTTACATCCTTCCTTCCTTAAGATCTTTAAAAATCAGGGCATGTTCTGTGACTGTAGATCTTACAACTTCTAAAAAAAGTTTAATTTTGTTTAATGATCACAATGATATAATAACTCAATTCATTGGAATTCATCCTGAATTTGCACTTAAAGAGAATATAGAAGAATTTAAAGAATTTTTTATTTCTAATCTAAAATACATAGATGGAATTGGAGAAATTGGATTGGATCCCACATATGTTGATCATAATAAGACACAATATTCTATCCAAAAGAAAATCTTCCAACTACTATTGGAACTTGCTGAAAAATATAACAAACCTATTTCAATCCATTCCAGAAAGTCAATAGATGAAATATTACAGACATTACCCTCCTTTAAAATCAAAAATTCTTTATTACATTGGTTCAATGGAAATAAAAAGCATCTAAAACAAGCTATGGATATGAATATTTTTGTATCTTATGGACCAGTTCTATTATATTCTCCAGATAAGAAAGTTCTCTTAAGTAGGACATATACTGATAAACTATTAGTAGAGACTGATGGTCCAGTAAGGTATTCAAACTGTTTTAACTATATACCTTCATCATCAATATCACATCTTATAAGTGTAATTAAATGCATAGGTGATAGCTTAAATCTGAATTTTGAAGAGGTATCAAATTTATTGAAAACAAATTCAGAAAACTTTTTAGAAAAAATTATTTGAAAAATGAAGAAATATTATGCAATTAATAGTAATAGTGACCATTTTTCTCAAATTATATTTTGATATAAATAAATACCAAATTTGATTAGCATTATTTTGAAAACTCTATTCATTCTATAATTCTTGGCTGTATCACCTGTTTTTAATTAACAAAAATTATTGTGGTGTTGGAGGTAAAATCTCTCTTACAGATAAAAATTTGAATGATACATCAGATTGATCCCATGTAAATACACTCTTTGGACTTCCCCATGTGAAAAGTTGATCCCAACTACCGCCACATTTTTCTGGTCCGTTGTTACCCCTTTCTCCAAATCCACCTTGATCTGTGAATTCATAGACCTTTTCCCAATTTCCTTCATTAGCTTCATCAATCCAAAATTCTTGTTTTACTCCTTTATCACCAGGGAGATTATAGATAATTCCTTTTATTCCAAGCCATTTACCAACAATAGATGGAGATAGATCTTCATCATTTATCCCAGGTGAATCTAACAAACTAGGATGCCACATCTCTTTTTTGGCTTTTATTTCTCCATCAAATCCTATATTAAATTTGGGTGTTGCTCCTCCACATCCTCCATGTGTACTACTGTGATCTATAGATCTTGTATAGAAACTATATCCTAGTCTTAGATCATCAGCATTATTGAGTTTAAAGTAACCTCCCATTTCTATATTCTTCCAATCATTTGCTTTATACCAATGACCTCTAGCAGCTAATTCCTTCAAATTGTATGTTGGCATATTTTCATCATCAAATTTACCTTTAGAATCACTGGTATATACTAGGAGTCTGACTTTCTCAGTGGATATAGCAGACCAACTTGAGTCAGAATTCTTCTTAACATCATTGGCACTTCCCCTAATTTCAAATCTAGGATCTGCCTTCATATTATCCATATTCATAAACCATTCTTCTCCTCCAGGTTTTGTGGGATAAATTTTCTTAATCCCAAATACATCGACATCAGAATTGTCTATAGAAGTAAGTGGTGTATTTGTAGCTGATAAGGATTGTGAAGATGTAGTAGTTGTTGCTGACGATAATGATTGTGGAGTTGAGGTTGAAGCTAATTTTTTAGTTATTGTAAATTCATCTAATTTATTTCCGGTAATATCATAAAATGTTCCTGTTAACTTGTTTGAATCATTTCTACTTACATCAATATTGAGATGACCGAATTTTCCAAATTGTTTAACATTAAATTCAGCTTGGGCACCAAGTGAATGTAGTCCAACACCGCCTGTACCAGATGTGATAAATATTGGTGCTCCTATTTCGTTATAGGTATTTGGATTTTTATTAACTATTATTGGTGTATCTGAATCAGCTTCATTGAAATGTAGGGGGAAACTTCTTTGATAATTATGATTATGTCCAGATAATACTAAATCTACTTTATACTGATCGAATAATGGATGATAAATATCCCTAAGGCTTGTAAGACCGTCATGTTTACTTGAGGAAGCATAAATTGGTTTGTGATAATATACCACTATCCAGTCAATATTTGGATCTTTGGACGCCTTTTCTAGTTCTTGTTTAACAAAATTAAATTGTTCAGAATTTTCAGAATAAGAATCTTGAGTTGACATTACCAAGAAAAAGACATTTCCTTTGTTAAATGAATAATATTGCTTATTCAATTTGAAATGGTCTAAAAATTGTAATGTTATCTCAGGGCCTTCTTCTTCGTCACTATCGTGATTACCTATAGAAATTTTCATTTTGTCATTTATAGGTGAAATAGTGTCTAACCAACAATCAGCTGATGACTCGTAGGAGTAATCACCTAATCCTAAAATTAATTCTGATTCCTTTGAAAGCATAGATTGTACATTTTTCTCAGTATTAGAGTTACATCCCCAATCACCTGCTGCAGCAAAATTGAATGGAACAAATCTATCGTCTGTTGGGGGTGGTGGTGGTGTTGTGTCTGGAGTTTCTGTAGGTGGTGGTGTTGTGTCTGGAGTTTCTGTAGGTGGTGGTGTTGTGTCTGGAGTTTCTGTAGGTGGTGGTGTGGATAGATCGTTCAATGTAATCGTACATACTTTAGTATTGTTTTGAATCATAAATCCAGCACATTCATTTTTGAATTTAACATCATAGCCTTCAATACCTACGATTTGAACGAAATATTGTCCTTGTTCAATTGATATTACCTGTGCTAACGGTGACTGTGCTGCTTTTAATGAGGAAGGAGACGCTTGTGAACCTAAAATATTTATTGTAAAGTCAGGTGCTTGTTTTGTACCGGCATTATCATTGATTACATTTGTTCTGAGTAATAGGAATCCACTGGTACTTTTACTAGGTGGAGGTTGTGGGTCTGGAACACATTGTTGTGTCGTCTGATTGAGATTTTGAATTGCTCCAGGGCTTTCGCCTGGAGGACATTGTGGTGGTGGGGTTATTAATAGATCGTTCAACGTAATAGTACAAACTGTAATATTATTTTCATTTGTAAACCCCGAACATTCATTTTTGAATTTAACATCATAGCCTTCAATACCTACGACCTGAACTGAATATTGTCCTTGTACAATTTCTATCAACTGAGCTAAGGGTGATTGTACAGCTTTAAATGAAGAAGGAGACGCTTGTGAACCTTTCATATTTATTGTGAAATTAGATGCTTGTTTTGTACCGTTATTATCATTAATTACATTTGTTTTCAACAATAAGAATCCAGTTTGAGTACTATTAAGAACTGGAGTTTGTGTAGGTGGTGGTGTTGTATCTGGAGTTTGTGTAGGTGGTGGTGTTGTATCTGGAGTTTGTGTAGGTGGTGGTGTTGTATCTGTGGTTACTGTAG
>JAATVK010000103.1 GCA_014523485.1 Nitrososphaerales archaeon TH5894 | reverse complement strand
TATTAAGTGCTGACTCGTAATAAGGTTTAAAATCAACAATACGTAATTCATCTCTTTCAATATTCTCTTTATAATTGTCTATATTAGAGGATAAATTTGAAATATTAGAGCTACTTTTACTATCGTGTGCAGAGACAGAGGCATAAATGCAATGAAATCCGTTTTTTAACCCATCATTAATTAAATTTGTAGCAGCATTATTATAGTCGTCATCATTATTGTAAAGAACCATAACATGCTCATTAAATGGAATATTGGTTAAATTAAAAGTCGAGGACATAGTAAAATTATCTTTTTAAGTACGGAATGTTTTTCACTAGAATATTTCTATATAGTTTAATAATATTACCTAACATTTTAGTCTAGCTATACTAAAAATATCTTTAAGCATGAAGTGTACACTGCAGGTCAGAGCATGTATATTATGTAATTTTAAAATTTTTTAGATAAAAATAAAATGAATTTCGTATAAACGATTATAGTCTCTAACTATATTACCAATAACCTATCTGCGATGTAAAATATAAATAATTATATAGAGTCCTCAATTCAATTCTCTATAATTTATATATACTTTACAGATAATGTTAATTATCACTATATCCATGTCATCCACTTGTCATTTAACAAATATTCCATCAAATGAGCATATAATGTTGCTATACAGCAGCGATGATGAGCGTAATAATGCAGCTGTAAATTACATTAATAACGGATTAAAGAGCGGATACCAATGCATTTATGCATCAATAGCTGCATATGATAGTGAAAAGTAGCTCGAACATTTCATATTTATCCTCTAATATAGACAATTATAAAGAGAATATTGAAAGAGATGAATTACGTATTGTTGATTTTAAACCTTATTACGAGTCAGCACTTAATATAGATTTTCGTCCTTTTAAAAAGCTAAAGAAAGAATTGGAAGAAACTCTAAATCATCGCAAATCGGAAGGTAAAAAAGATGCAATACTAGTCTTTGCAGATGCAGCATGTTTCTTATCTTACAATAAACACTTTGATGAATGTGAAATATTAGAATGGTGGTGGAATGAAACTACTACGGAATGGAGACAAAATAATCAAAATATTACAGTAGTATGTCCACATCCTGGATTAGTCCTTAACAATCCCTTATTGTCTGATACCAAAGACCACCTTAATGGAACGCATACAATAAAGATTGATTGATTTAAATCATTTAAATCAATCCACAGCAGAAACCCAAAAGAGAAAAAGTAAACGATCCTAATAGCCGAACCAAACTCAGATATTCAATATCTTTATTCTCTTTTTACAAAACAGTATGGTTTTTCAATATCAGATGTTAGTATAGTAGAAAGTGATAACAAATGTTTAGAAATTTTTACTTTCTAATACAGCAGAAGACGACAACGACTATGATATCATTATACTAGATACCCATCTTCCTGACATTTCAGGCTTTGAAGTTGCAAGAATGATTCGTGATAGATTACCACATAAAAAAATAATATTAACTACAACTTACTCATTAGATAATATAAGCAATATCATAGAATCGATTGGAATAAAAAGCTAAGATGTAATTTTAAAGCCTTTTAACTTATCTGAATTATTTTCTTCTATTTTAAAAGTACCAAGAATGTCATACAACTAAGATTATTATTTAATATCATGGTTTATTATTTTTCTAATTTAAACGGGTTTGTTACAATTATCATCTACATAAGAAATGTAGTAATATTATAGACGAATACCTGAAGAATACCAATTTCCGTGGGGTGCTTCTTGAAATACTATAATTACCTCCTCTTTCTTTACGTTTAATATCTTAGCTATATCTTCAGTCATTGCCTCTGCGAGTCTATCTTTTTCTCTCTGTGTTCTACCACTATACATTGATACTGTTACTATTGGCATTGTGTAATGATAAGTACAAAGAGAAATAGATATAAGAATATCGTTAACTATGAACTTCACTCAATTAGCAGAAAAGTACGAATACTATTTTGGCAATAAGACATCAATGAAAGAATTAATTAAATTGATAAATCAATAACTATAAACAGGTAAATACAAATAAAAATACAAAAGTAATTGGAAATTTTTGTTCATGAATAATTATCATAATTGTTTGAAAGGAAACTCTTTTCCATAACAACATTTTTGAAAAATACAATTAGAACATTCAAATGGTGATTGACTTCTTACTTTATAATCTTCTATATCACAAATACAGTCAGCACATTTCAAAGTAATAATAAAAAACTTTTCTAAAATATAAAAATCAATATCAAACTTAAATATTCTGTCTGTGTATATAATAATATGTTTAGTAATATATTCAGTAAACTATTTGGAAAAAAGGAAAAAAAAGTAGATAAAATAGATGATAAAAAGCCAGTAGAAAACGCATAGAATTATGCAAATGGATTCTTTCTATAGAATGTTTTGTTTGTGATCTTGCATGAAAGTGCAAGAACTTTAGACTTTTCAATCAAACGTCGTCGTAGGGAATAAAATCTCCTCATCACGGAGTCCAGTCTTATCTTTTAATATTGCTATTATATTTTGTTCATGGACTATTTCGTTTTCGTTAGGAAATTGATTATAAACGTGTTGGTCTTGTGCTTCTGTGGCGTTGGCTTCCATAATTTTAAATTCCTTACGCTTTTGCCTTTGAAAAACTCATTAAAAATATTTTTCCCTAAGCCTTTTTTCTTTTCTCAATTATTTTCTATTTTAAAAGTACCAAGAATGTCATACAACTAATCTTATTAACAAAACTGTGTCATGTTACCGTTCCAGATGTTGCCATTAAACTATTAATTTTATCATCCAAATCTTGTTGTGTTTCTAATTCTATGTCATATCCTTATTAGAAAATTAATCTGATATTATTAAAGAAAGTTTTTATTCTTATTAAAGGTAACCTAAATGATATGTCTAATGGTACAGGTCCAAAAAGTTCTTCTAAAAAGGCTACTAAAAAAATCACAACAGGGAAGGAAGTAAAAGAAACAAAATCAGTTCCTATCACCGTAGAATTGAACATACTTAAAGTTCTGATAAATGAACGTCCTCTTATTCCATTATTTAGAATACTAAAAAAGAACAAAGAGTTGCACACAAGAGAATTACTTATCACAATGGGAAGTTGGGGATATGGACAATCTTTAATAAAAAGAGCCACAAATTTAGGTTTGATTGAAAGAAGGGTAAAAAAAGACAAATCTAGAGGACGAGGCAAGCCAAGGATTTATAATTCTTTAACAAATAGAGGTAGAGAAGTAGTAGGATTAGCTGATAAAGTAGGATACGGAAAGTAATTTTTTTGGAAAAATTTCTTATCTATTATAAGTTTTTAGTATTTAAACAAACTTTAGCTAAAGATAGATAAGAATTTTTGTATGATATTTGTATCTATTATTATTATTATCCTGAGAATGGGTATTATTAATTATTACCTTGTATTGTCATTCAGATAATGTGGAACTAATTCCAAAATGAACTTACCAAATGTTTGTACTATAATTATCTTACCTTTGACTGTGATATTAAACTAAAATAATTAAATCACTTAAATAAAAATATGAAATATAGAAGTAGAACAGAAATAGTTGGTAATATACTGGATGCTGCAAATGGAAGAGCAACCAAGACAAAAATTATGTATAAAGCTTTTCTAAGTTATGCACAATTAAAGGAATACCTTTCTATTTTGACAGAAAACAATCTAATAGAATATCTGGATGGGACTCAAACATTCAAGACTACAGAAAAAGGATTAAACTATCTTAAAATGCATAATGAAATAGAAGAATTATTACAAACTACTACAGTAAAAAATGACTAATTAATTTAATATTTTTCGATAAACTAAAAACATACACAATATTAATTTTTATAGTGTGTGATTATTCATTTACTGGCGAATGACCTTACATACTTTTTCCTAAAATCTTTCTTCCTCTGTTCTCTACTTTCTTTGAATGAATCTTTTTTTCAATTCTATCATTTGGTTTAGTCCTAGACTTAATTTCATTATTTGTAGATTCATTTTTTGTATTATTTAGAATGTCATCGCTAACAAAAGTATAATCTCCTTTATTAGAATCCTTTTTTATTATTTTAATTTCTTTTTTCTTACCCATTTCTTTAACCTATTTTATATATTTGCAACTTAACTGCTGCTGCTGCTGTTGCTGTTGCTGTTGCTGCTGTGCTATTGCAATATGATTTGTGTTTAATGTCAATGAACCAATAACTATGAAGGTTACAACACGAATAGTAAAAAACATTGTTGTCAAACAAAATGAAAAATGCAACTAAGATTAGTATTTCTCATTCATTGTAAAATTTAGGCAGTTATATTTAATAAATATGGTAGTAATTCTGCAATAACATTCAAGAATGAACTTCTTCTTTTAGATTGGTTTAAAATATGTGGAAATTTTTATTTATATCCAAATCAATTGATTTTTTGAACTTTTGTGTAGTATATATATTGTCAATTATAAATTTAAGATTTTGGTTGAGCATATTAAAATAATTCTATAATATCCAAAAATTAACACTTTTTTAGTCTAGTTGATTTTATTAATTATTATTGCTACAAAAAGTAGAAGATGTAATTAGGTGTTAAGGTAAATTGCCTTACCCTAACTCTATACATAAAGTCATATAAAACTTCCAAAACCTTTTTTTGGACAAGGGAATATTATGTTAATCCTCTTTAATTCCTTTATGATACTTACCGAATTTTGACACTCCAAAATTAACACTCTTTTCTATTCTTTGCTACAATTCTATTCTTGGGTTCACTCGTGTTATTGTAGTCTCTGACACCTATTTTAAACACCTTTAGATACAACAGAACTAAATTATATAGTGCTATATTCATATCAAATTTAGTATTCAAGTAGGTTCTTGGCATTAAATTTACTATAAATCTAAAACATATGTAATAATACAGCCTTTTATACGCGTCTGTCTTAATTTTTTATATCAATTTGTCTACAGATTCTGGGAAAGATAAAGGTAAAGGAGGATCGCACGAATATAATAAAGAAATATTTATTGGAAAAAAACCATTGATGGTATATGTTACATCAACATTAATTCAATTAGCAAATCAGCCAACAGTCACCATTAAGGCGAGAGGATTAAGTATAGGCAGTGCAGTGGACGTTTCACAAATAATTTTGAAACGAATGGGGAATATAGGGTACGCTATTGGTGATGTAAAAATTGGTTCAGAGACTGTTCAATCAGAAGATGGTAGAACAAGAAACGTTTCTACAATAGAAATAGAAATAAAAAGAGGATAATTTAGTTTGTTTAATAAATTAAAAAAGTTAGATATTCAAATTACTGACAATTTAAAATTCATTATTTAGGTTAAATTTAGTTCACAAACCATATATCCTATAATAATTTTAGATATTAAATAAAATTTATTCGAAATTTTTAGATCTGACAGACTTAGTAGGAGAAATTAGTAGTTTGGGTCTAGTAGAAGCATTACAAAAATATTATAACCTACCTCTTGAAAAAGAAGCTAAAAGTATAGTTGCAGGACCTAGTTTTCTGCAGTTCG
>JAATVK010000102.1 GCA_014523485.1 Nitrososphaerales archaeon TH5894 | reverse complement strand
CGAACTGCAGAAAACTAGGTCCTGCAACTATACTTTTAGCTTCTTTTTCAAGAGGTAGGTTATAATATTTTTGTAATGCTTCTACTAGACCCAAACTACTAATTTCTCCTACTAAGTCTGTCAGATCTAAAAATTTCGAATTTCTTTTGTATACTTTAAGTTTTGCCATTATAAAATTATCCTTGTTATCCTCTACTAAATCTATAATATAATATTATCATTATTGCTTATCTGCAACAACCGAGATATATAGAATAAAGTCTTAAATTTAAATACATTAAGCATATAATTATTCATTTAAGAGACGTATATATTATCAATTTTAGATGGGACTTGTTGCACAATTAGGATATTCGTAATTTTGATTAAAATGCTTTTTCTGTAAACAATGAATTTATAATGCAACATGGATAAAAATTTCAAATGTATTTGAATTGTAGCTCATGTAAGAAGGAGTTTAATAATCTTGTTGAAGGAGTAAAATATTCCAGCTCAGTCATTGGTACCATATCATTTTGTTCAGATAATTGTTGTAAAGTATATCTTAATGAAAAATTGAAATAGATAAAATTCTTCTTAATATCAATAAACCAATAATTTTACAATAAATAAAATGACCTATTAAAATTAAAAATATTGTTTAAAATAAACGAATAGAAAATATTTGATAAATATAAACAAATTGAAAGGATAGATAATAAGATAATCAAGAAAGAGATATGGGAAAATAATAATATAGGATATTATTATTTGATATAACTAAAAATAGTAATTAACTCAGTCTTAAACAGTGGAGGTTTATTCATCTTCATATTGTTCTTCTTCCAATTTATCATCTTCTTCCTCTTGTTTATCATCCTCTAGATGATGAGTTTCATCTTTCATTTCGTCTCTTTCAGTTTGATCACTATTTTTAGCTCTTTCAGAATTATCGCTCATAATATAAAGTTAGAAGTGTGGCTAATAACTTTAATTATTGTTATATATTTTTATATTTATGTAATCTCTGTATTTAGCATAGAATATCTTATTCTAGCTATCATTACTTTGGTTGAGAAAATATTATCTGATTTTAATGCTTTATTTCAAAACTAATAATAATACCCTTATGTAGAATATACCTTAATTACAATATGTTATTATACTTGAAGAACAAGATAATTTGAATTTATTGTATTATTAGAACAGGTTTACTATTATGATTCATTATTTTTCTAACATCACTAAATAATGAGCTAAACCATGAATCTATATGATAAGTTAACATAACAACTAAGTCATAGTTATTATTATTATTATTAATTTCATTCACTATTTCATCAACTACACTACCAGTCAGAAATTTATAAGAAACTTTATTTTTACATCCGGCTTCTTGGCATTTCTTTATTTTTTCTTCCATAGCATCTATTACATCACTTTTGATCTCTCTATGGAAGTCTTGATTATTCATTTGTGATATCTCATGCGATCCTTCTAAGGAAATATTTCCATATTTTTCAACGTCTTGTAATATACGAAGAATAAATAATTCTGCTCCAGTAGAATTAGATAAAGAGACAGCATAATTAAGTGCTTTATTGGATATATCTTTTCCATCGTCAGTAACAAGTATTTTCTTAAAGGAAGGGATGGTATCTTTTGAAATTTGATAATGTTTTACTTCGTTGGGTCGATGTTCTTTGGGCTTGACTTCTGATATATTACTTTTATTAGAACTTATTTCTTTAGCATTTGAAGATGTAGGTGAATCTTTATCACTACTCATAATATAATTGATAATTACAAATATATAACTATAACCTTAATATTAGACAATTTGTAATTGATATAAAAATCAATCATTATTTTTAGTATATATTTATTCTCTTTAATAATAGTTTATGTTTATATAAGGATGGTATCTTTAAATTAAGTTGTTTCTATAATTAAGTGTTTAGAATAATCACTATTGCCATATTTTGTATAATAACAATGAGCTTTATTATTACAATTGAACCTATTACATTTATTAGATTATCTAATGAGTAGATAATAGTTAACATAATCCTGTAATGTGGTAATATATTATGGATCTTTCTTGCAACTTCAAAGCCTGAAATATCATCTAAGTTGTATTAACATATTTCAATTTCAAGATTATTTAAAGGTACTCTATAATTTTGACAATATATCCTACTTTGTTTTTATATCAACAGATAGTAGACTGTCTGATTGAAGGACATTTGCATCTATTTTAGTAACATTTTTTTTAATATTAAAACTTTATTTTCTAGATATGCCATACAAATTCATGTTTCTTTTTTTCCTCTTGACTAGATAGTTCTTTATCACAGTATGTGCATTTATGAAAAGGAATTAGTTTGAGAGATTGAACACCATCTCCGCTAATTTTTTGATAGCAATTTTTTTTATAATTTTCTATCAATTCTCTCAATGTATAATCCCATCCATGTTGTAGGTCTTTGATATTATCTGTTTCTGCAATGAGATGTAGGTATTTTTCATTAGGATTCGTTGAGGCGATAAACTGTGCATTATCTATTTTTTGGTCTGAATCAAATAGTAAACATATGGCATACTCGTTGCTTTTATCGTTTGTCCAAAGTTGGATTTTTTTATGTATAATATTATTTCTATTAACGATTTTGTTAACTTCGTCGATATTAATTTCTAAATTTTTGATTTTTTCTTTATTAACAATATCATCATAATTTGGAGAGGACAATTTTATACTCATAAAGATATCGAGAATTTTATTTAATCCTATTCAATTCAAATCAAAGCAAGCTAAGCAAAATAAATCAATATAAAATATAATAATTCTTAAATGGAGCAATATCTGTTTAACTAACCTACAAGATTGTGTTGTATATCACATGTTTTTCCCATATTTGAAACACTTAAGATTCTAAATTTTAAATATCTGCAATATAACAAAAAAACTCCTCTCATCTTATCTATCTTAATAGTTATAGGGAGAATCCCTATATATCATAAAATATAAAGCTTAATATGTCAACCTCAATTAACTGGACTGAATTAGTTAGAGATAGAAAAGGAATCAGAACTAAAGACGATAAATCATGCGGAAATATAATTGGAAATGATGAAAAAAATATAATAATCGAGGATGGTGCAATGCGTCAACACATTTACAAGGTTCCAAAATCAAACATACAAAGCTTCAATGGTGCAGAATTAAGATTAAACATTTCATATGACGAACTCGAAACTGATGAAGTAAAAGATGATGATAAGGGTATGTTGGAATCGATTACAGAATCCGTCAAAGATAAAACTGTATCACTAAAAGAAAAACTAGATTAAATAAATAAATAGATTATTACTACGATAACGATGAATGAATTATTCTAGTTTGAGTTATATCTATTATTATTCTTCTAATAAGTTCTTTTTTGTTATTATTCTTGGCTCTATCTAGGTAGACAGAAGAGGGCTATGGTTTTTAATGAAATTAATTTAGTTTACAAACGTTATTTAACTCTGAGATACAAATAAGATTATGAAGAATAAACCCAAAATTTTTAATCCTACTGATCCTGTTGAAGTTAAATTTGTTGCTACCATCTATAATATACTTACAAAAGGTTTTGACATGACATCCATTTATAGATGTGGAAACTGTGATAATATACTTCATGCTTCAACAACTAACAGACCTAAAGTTTGCAGTAATTGTGGAACAGAAATTGATTGGAGCGGAAGTTATACAATGATTATAAAAGAATGTCCACAATGTCATGTTCAATACGACAACTTGAAAAACTTTTGTCTTAATTGTGTTCCTCCAAGTAAATTACAACCAATAGAAATAGATATACCCAAAAAATAAAACTTCACCTCAATTTATTGTTAACAGTCAAAAAGTTGGGTTAGTATTGTTAACAATAGTGTAACTGTAGTCCTATACCTACAGACAGAATCAAAACCCTTGGCCACAGAAAACGGGTGGAGAGCCTCAATTAGATCCGGTGGTACTGTGTCTACAGTAATAGCCATTGATGACTACTTTGACAATCCACCAGCCCACATTCCTTAAACCTCCATCATTTTTTATTATTTTGTCCTAATAACAGATACTTATTGTAATTATTAAAATGAATCTTAATTTCAGAACATAGAATGAGAATTTAAGATATCAATAAATATATTCTAAGCAATATGTGATTTAATCATTAACCCCAAATTAGACAATGACAATACAAAAGTCCAAAGAACACAAGAATTAATTAATTTAGCGTAGCAATCTTGCTTGGTCACTCATAACACCAAGAGGAGGTCTATCTAAATTAATTAATCTATTACTCTAGCGCTACTTATTTCACGTACTGCAAACTAACCAATGGTTTAATCATAGGTTAAACTATAGGTAAGATTATATAATGGTTTAACTATTAGTTATTTTGATATTAAACAATTGGTAATAAAAGAGAAATTAGTTACAGTTTTTGAATGTGATGTCTGTAGATATGAATGGACTTCAAAAAAATATGATAAAGATAATCCGCCTCTGTATTGTTCCAAATGCAAGTCAGCCGCATGGGATAGAGGTAATACTCCGGTTACAATGGGTCCAGGCGGAAAATTCCTTGCTAAGAGAAATAATAAGAAGAATTTGAAGAAGAAACTATAAAAAATGTATCCAGAAGATTTAAAGAAAGTATTTGACAAAGCGGTAAACGATTCCATTGTACAAATACCAGCAATTTCTTCTGCATTTCAAGTAGGAGAATTAGACCTGAAAGCACATATAGATAATGAAATGGATTTCTATCTAGGTTGTGTGATTGCTACTATTTTTGAAAAATATATGGTTTATGCAACAAACGCAGGATTTACACAAGAACAAATAATAAGTACAAGTCTTCTTGCTGCGAATAATATATTTCAAATGATACCAACGTTAAAAGAGAAAATTAAAAATCAGATTGGGTTATAATAACAAACACGCCCAAATTAATTTCTCTTCAATCATTATATAGTATGTATCTGCAATATGAATACAGTCCAAAAGAAATATTCACACACACAACAAACAAACCTGCCGTAGCCATCTTTTATTATTGCTTTGATCCCAATAATAAAATGGTGGGTTATGGCTTTTAACTACTTAACTCACTAAACTAAAAAATTTATCTGAAATTATTAAATTGAATATTTCGTAATTAATATACTACAATCATCATCATTTGACATAAAATCATAGCCTCTTGACTCACTTACTTTTTGGTATCATGAGGCTATGATAATTAACTCATTAATCTACTATTACTCTACTGATATTTTATTAAAGTTGGTAACAAAAAATTCAATAAATCTTCTTTACTAATTGATTTAAGAATAAAAATTAGTAACTAAAAATCACAATGTTTTTGATATATTATAATATATATTATTATTTTGTTTGTATCCAAAAATGACCATAAGTACACCAAAAAGCCTTAATTGCTGTTATTTTTGGATCCAAATTAGATTTAACATAATCCCCATTTTCATTATAATATCCATCCATTTGTTGTAAAGAACTTTGCCAATCAATCTCATAGACAAGACTTTTAAAACCAAGGTGTTTACCCAAGGTGTTTACACATAGGGCAGACAACTTTTTCTTGCATGTTTATGTTATAGTAGTAATAGCAAATCCAAATAAATCTTGATATTACTTCCTCTGCTGAGAAAACTAATAATTTAACATTCTATCTAAAATCCAGAATAATAATCCTTTTATTGTTTATTGTGTATATATTATTGCATCTACTATTTCTATTCATTATTGAAGATGCAAACATAATGGGTGTTATTGCGGCTCCTAATTTAACACCCATCTTACTCTTTAACACTATTCTTGTTGTTATTGTTAGTGATGTTGCTAACTGCATTTATTAGTAGCATTTTGTGTTGATCAAATATTAATGATATCAGTTGTGATTGTGTAGAAAATTCTTTTCCTTTAGCATTTATTGCATCTGAATATTTGTATGATGATTTTAACATTTTTTCAAATAGTTTTCTATTTTGTTTTCTTAATATAAAAGAAAAATTTTTTCATTTATGTAATTCCTGTTTTAGTATTGTTGTTGCTTGTTATTTTTATCATAAGCGTTAATATCCTCATCACCCTCACCATCAGAACTAGGTGAAGAAACATCAAAAACGGAAGAAGGATGGAAAAAAGTTTTTTTCTGTTAAGATCTTGGAATGATGGAATACTTTTCTCGTTCTTATTCCTCAAATATATTCAAGTTTCCATTTTTCCTCTTCCCATACAGTAGCAATCCTAAACGATGGTATTGTCCGACCCATTATAATTATTCTTCCGAAAATAAAGAAAGATATAGAACATAATCAAAAGGACACTAAAACGAGAGGAAGGGGGAGGGATAGTGTTATAATTATAATTGCTAATAACTTTTCTATTCATATTGCCTCTGCTTAAAGTGACAATCTTTTTTAATAATACATTCTAGATAAGTAATTAAATGGATTTCAATGTTAGTGTAGGAGATGACAATCAAGATATTAGAATTTTAGCACCCTGGTTTCTTAATTGTTTGAATAGATTGTCTGGAAGTAATCCTGCGAAATTTATATTAAAACAACAAGTTTTTGCACAAACACCAATGAATGGTTTCAAAGCAGATCCAGAGAAATATCAAAAATATGTAGATCTAAAGGGAAATTCAGACTATTCTCGCGTTGTTGAGCCTGTTATAATTTTTTTAGAAAGAAATAGATTCATAAGAATTTCTGATGTTAATCCAGCAAAAATTGCAATTACACGAATTGGTGTTGATAAATGCAACGAACCTACAGACCTAGAATGGAGTTATAATCATACATTTTATCCTATAGAAGATGATGATGATATTGCTAAGAATCCAGGATATCGAAACTATAAATAAATAAAGTCAACTGACTACTAATTAGTTCGAGTTATAATAGATAAAACAAAGTCATTAAACTTCCTTTTCACTTCTTCCCTTTGTCCAAAAGGAACTTCATAATATACTAACACGTCAATGAGACTAGTTTTAGGATCTCTATCCCTTTGAGAACCATGTACTTTACCTCCATACTCCGTAACAATATCAGACAAAATCTCGTATTTCTTTTGTATTTCTGCTATTGAACCTTGCAAATATTCAAATGAATTATACATCTTGGGTTTAGATTGTTGGTTTGCAAAAGAGGCATAGGGTGTTCGTTTTCTAGCAGAGGGATTGAAATAACGAGGTTTTGTGCTGTTGATGGTGGAGTTATTGCGTCTTTTGTTATTGTTGTAGTAGTAGTTCCTGAAGATTTGTTCCCCCTATTAGGACAAATATGCTTCTTTTTTGTAAATACTTCCCAATACTCATTTACTGAAGAATTCCAGTAAATCTGAATACTACAACCATACACACATGATTTTGGATTGATATTTTG
>JAATVK010000101.1 GCA_014523485.1 Nitrososphaerales archaeon TH5894 | reverse complement strand
ATTTAATTTTCAAAAGTAATAAAACTGTATTAATGCATACTGCAATAGAATTCGCTATAATTATTACTACATCATTTATTCCTATTCCATAGACAACCCATAAACTGAGTCCTATTATTAATACGATCACTAACCATATTGATACATCATCAGTTTTTCTTGTTTTTATTGATTTAATAATCTGGGGGATACTACTAGATACCGCAAAAACAGTAGCCATGATACCTATAAGAGTCACTAGAATTGTTGGCAATGCTCTGAACTATAATTATGACAATTATTATATTTTCTCAATAAAATTGAGCAGGATTTTTGTAGTCTTCATATATGGGATTTATTATTGTTTAAAGGAATCTTCAAAAAGATAGCTCTAACCGAATTGACAATGATCTAATATTATGATCGAATATTCTTGCAAGATCAACTAATAACAAATAATATAAAATAATAGATAAATAAATAAGATAAAATCAGTAAGATGATATGATTAGTAAAGCTTGAGCTTGATTTTGTCAATTAATACTGCTTAACTGATTTAAATGAGGACGTATAAATGAATTACCTTGACTCTTAATATTGCTGTCATAGTAAAGCTTGAACCTGATTTTTCAGAAGGTAGTGTGAGCTATAATCCTGATGGAACTTTAAATAGAGCTGAAACCAAAAGTAGGTTAGGTGCCCATAGTGCAATCGCATCGCTGGCTGCATTTTATACAAAAGTGAAATATGGCGGTTACATTTCCATCTGTTCTATGGGTCCCCCAATGGCAGAAATCGCATTGCAGGAGGCCCAATCTATTAGTGACGCTGATGAGCTCCATTTATATAGTGATCGGTTGTTTGCGAGTGCTGACACTTTAGCAACTGCAGAGGTTCTAAAACAGGGAATTAAAAAAATGAACACCGGAAAAGAAATGGACATTGTATTTTCTGGACACCGTGCTTCTGACGGAGAGACAGGTCAAACTGGACCACAGACTGCATGGAAATTGGGATTTACTTTTCTAGGAAATGTAATTGATTTTTCTGTAGATTTAAATAATAGATATATTTTTGCTAAAAGACTTGTTGCATTACCAGGTTTTTATGATATAGTAGAAGAAATACAAGCACCGCTACCTGTATTTATTGCGATAGATCCATCATACAAACCAACTTTTGATACCATTTCCCTTAGATTGACTTCTGGAAGATATCTTAAGGAAGCAAAAGAAAGAGCAGTAAATTATAAATCCTATCTCAATGTTCTCGATCACAAGAAACTCGAATTGGATCCTCGACTTGTGGGCTTACCGGGCTCTCCAACAATTGTTCATAAGGTCGAAAAAATTCCAAAAGCTAGAACAACTAGATCAGCAGAATTAATAGAAGGAGACGATCGTCAAGGTATAATAAATAGTGTAACAAAAATACTTCAATTAATACAAAAATAAAAGGATTTGATGGCAATGATTACAACTAACAAAATCGAACATAACCGTTTAACAAATAATAACGAAAGTTATAGACACTTATTTGTCATAATTGAGTCTCTTAACAAAGAATTGATTCCCTCTAGTCTCGAAATGTTAGGAGAAGCAAGAAGATTGATGGACAATTTTAACCTAAAATATAATTTAAATGAAAAAGTTATTGCTATTCATTTAGGAGATGGTATAAAGGATTTATCACAAGATCTTATATATTATGGTGCAGATGCTGTGATATATTCAGATGATCCACATTTAAAATATCCTATTAATAAAATTTATACCAAAGTAATATCTCAAATAGCAACTGATCCTAATTCTATTAGAGAAATTTCACCCGAATATGTCTCTGCATTTAAAAAACCCCGATATATGTTCTTTTTAGCAGATAGTATAGGTAGACATTTATCTTCCACAGTATTGGCAGAATTAGATTCTGGTCTGGCTTCTGATATAAACAAATTGGTAATAAGCGATCTAGAAATCAAACATCAACATAAAACAAAAGGAGAAAATATCACATATAAGAAAATCTTAGAGATGTACAGACCAGATTTTTCAGGATTTCTTTGGACTACAATCTTATGTCTTGATAATAAGAATCCTGAAATTAAAAAAGAATTTCACCCTCAGGCATGCAGTATCATTCCAGGTGCTTTTCTACCTATTATTAAAGACACAAAAAGGACCGGAATAATATCTGAATACCATCCTCACTTTAATGAAGAGGATCTCAAAATAAAAGTATTGAAACAGGAGCTTGTGAAAAATCCAGTACAGTTTGAAAATTATAAAATTATTGTAAGCTTTGGTAGAGGTATCAAAGAAAATCCAGAAGATAATATTAAACTTATAGAAAAATTAGCTAAACTTCTCAATGCTGAAATTGGTATATCATTGCCTATATCAAAGAAAATATTTCATCTAAGTGAAAAATATGATTCTATCTATATAACCCCTAATAGAGTGGTTGGAACGAGCGGTAGAAAAGTTACACCACTAATTTATATTGCTGTTGGAATTAGCGGAGCAATACAGCATTTAGAAGGAATGAAAGAATCGGACTTTATAATTGCTATAAATCCAGATGAAAATTCACCAATCAAAGACGTGTGTGATGTTTTTATTAAAGGACGAATGGAAGATGTGATCCCACTTATTATCGAAGAATTAGGAAAACGGTTGGGTCAAACAAGAGAAAAAGAAAAAGAAATCCAAGTGAACACATATGGAAAATTGTGATGTAACTATTGTTGGAGGCGGGTCTGCAGGTCTAGCCGCACTCAAACACTTGTCTAGCTTAGGTAAACAAGCTATTTTGTTGGAAGCCGGTAAGGAAATTGGTTCTAAAAATGTTTCAGGAGGAATTTTGTATTCTAAAAAATCAAATAATGGGAAAATCTACAATGTTGAAGATATTTATGGCGAAAGTTTTCTTAATGAATCTCCTTATGAAAGACTAATTACTAAATATATTTTGAATGCTACTTCAAAAGATAAAATCTTTTCTATAGACCTTACTGAATCTCATGATTATCAAACAAATTTTGGTGTTTCTGTACTTTTAAATAAATTAAATTCTTGGTTTGCACAAGAAGCTCAAATTGAAGCAGAAAAACTAGGTGGAGGAATTATTACAGGTGTGCATGTGAGATCTCTGAGATGGGATGAAAAAAGCTCAAAAATAATAGTAGAAACTGATGAACTAGAAGAATTTGAAACTAAAGTAATGATTGCTGCGGATGGTGTGAACTCTGAGATAGCAGAAATGACAAACGCAAGAGAAAAATTTTCTCCTAGTGAATTATATCAAGGTGTAAAGGTTTTAGTAAAGTTACCAGAAAAAATAATTGAAGAACGTTTTAATATCACCAATTCCGATGAAGGAGCCGCCTATCTTTTTGCAGGAGATGTATCGTTGAATCTTATTGGCGGCGGATTTCTTTATACCAATAGAGATTCACTTTCTATTGGAGGGGTATATCATTATGATTCTTTACTAGAACATCCAATAGAACCTACAGAAATTGTGAATGCAATGCTAAGAAATCCTCTGATTAGTGAATTAATAAAAGACGATGTTCCTTTAAAAGAGATAGATAAAACTCTTCCCAAAGAGGAACAAGTAAGAAAGTCTTTTGCAATTACAAAGTTACTAAATAACTGGAATGAATTAAGACAACTTTATTATTCCCATAAATTAAAGAAGAAATCTATCGAAGATAGAAAATATACCTCTGAAGACGAAATAAAGTCAAAACTCGATAATTTGACTCAAAAGCTTACTAATGAATATCATACTAAATTTATGACCAATTATATAGAACTTGAATATACTACAAAATTAGTCCCAGATGGGAAGCGAGGGAGAATGAAAAAACCCTATTATAAAAATATATTATTTATTGGTGATGCTGCTGGTCGAGGTCTGTTCATAGGACCACGAATCGAAGGATTAAACGTAGGAATAGATGATGCTGCTAGAGCTTCGATTGCTATTGCTAGGTCTCTAGATAAAAATAATTTTGAATCTAATTATTTGGGGGATTTTTATTCTCAATCAATAGAACAAAGTCCGTATACCGTTGATATGAAAGAAATCGATAAACAATATCTTGGTGTAATTTTAAATAGTACTAGAAAAAAAATATCACCTGATGCTTTAGGCTTTAAACATAAACTTGTTTTTAATCTTATATCGAATCAGGGTTTAAGGAATTTTTTCATTTCACTAATTAATAAATACGGATATACACGTTTACTTTCATTTATTGAATCTGAAGATGTATACTATAAAATTCCTATTAAAATTGCTGACAAGTTAGGAACAGTCAAGTCATCTACTTACATTCCACAAATACCAACGGTTCAAGATAGAGTTGCAAAATTATGTTACCATGAGGACACAATATCCCATATAAAAATTCTAAATTCTGGGAAAAATTTCCTTAAAAAAATGGTAACGCTCTGTCCAACGAAATGTTACAGCTTAGAAGGTAATGACGTTGTATTACAACATGAGGGATGTATTGAATGTGGTACTTGTTCCAAAGAAACTGAATGGAGGCATCCTCGAGGTGAAAAGGGTGTACTATTTAAATATGGCTAATATTTGACCAATAACTCACTATCATTAATATGTTATTAAAGTAGATAGATAAAAAACAATACAGTCATACGGATTTTTTATATCATAATATCAATTTAATTTTAATTGTCCAAAGATTTTCTCTAAATTATCTAAAATATTTATTTTAGAAACTTTTTTTGGCATATTTAATGTCCATAATTTATTTGCGATATTCTAATTTCTTTTTTTCTGTAATAAATTCTTCATCATTTGTTGTATTGCTTTTCGCTATATCTTCTCTAGATAAATTTTCATGGGAATCCTTATAAATTATTATTGCAAAATTTTGAAAGTCATAATCATTATCTGAAGATGGAGATTCTTTATAATAATATTTAAAATCTATAAATTCAAATAAATTTCTGGATTTCTCTTGCTTGTAACTTAACCATACATTTACTTGATCAATCAGTTCATCGAATAATTGTGTTTGAAAGGATTTAATTCTAATCTCTTTTTTTGAATCTGCCATTTCTAAATATTTCTCCTTTTATTAATATGATGTTGATTGGTGTTTATGAATTTTATCTGATATTCTTTTATTAAAATTTTATTATTAGATTATAGAATTATTGGATGATATCAACCTTTTTTATTGTTATGTCTTAAATTATAATTTCTCTAATATTTCATAATATTTTGGAAAATAAACTAACCTTATAATATTAAAGTTACATCTATAATTGAAAACAACTTCTACGTTCTCAAAAATAATATTTAGAATATAAGAGTTTAATTAGTTTGTTGTCTCTGCTTTTTTTTATGTACTTCTAGATTAGCTACACCTACCTTTATTGCTTGAGTTAGACAAACCGTTACACAAGCCATACGCCAGATACAATCATGCTCTCCTACTGGGTGTGATTTATCAGTATAGTCTTTTCTTCCTTCTCTATCATGATTTTCACCTGTGCCTGCACTTGTAGCATTTGTCATTTCTACCGCGGCTATATCATGCTCACTTCTGTACCACTGGAATACTTGTACAGGACATGCCTCTATACAAGCTCCATCGGCAATACTCGAATCCCAATCCACAGCAACAAAAGTCCCATGAACTCTTAGAGGAACATATTCTTCTCCTCTGGTTTTGTATGATTCTTGAACTTGATCGTTTGAGGCGGATTAGACATTCGACCTTCCAGGACCCCCTACAAAGTGACATCGACCATCTTCATTTTTATGCTTCCCTATAACTTGATCGTTTTGGGGAAATGCTGGATCTATTGGCATACTGGATCTATTGGCATAATTATAATTACTATCTAT
>JAATVK010000009.1 GCA_014523485.1 Nitrososphaerales archaeon TH5894 | reverse complement strand
TGTTGTGTCATATCTACAATAATAAGAATAAGAGAGGAATATAAAATCACACATCACATAATAGCAAATTATAATTATTTACCTTTAAATACAACTAATATTATAGACGATATTTCTGAATATTCTTTTCTTTCATACTATTCTATATAATAATAAAAATTATAATGCAAATATTATGATCTTTATTGAAAGTTTACAAAATATATATTACTATTGTTTTTTACTTGATTCACAATCAGTTGATAAAAAGACTATTAATAATAAAGCGTCTAATATATTTAGTATTAAATAAATATTAGCTTAGAATTTTGTTTCTTTGTGTTATATTATTATGACTCAAATATATATATTCACATATAGATAATACCAATTTTATTTTATAAAATTATTAGTCATATATAATAATTAATAAAAAATAATAATAAATAATTAAATGACTTTTTAAATCTTCATAATTAGTACTATTGAAAATATGATATTTTTTATCCGCCCATTAAAGGTGGTTGTCTTAGTATCCAAATCTTTTTAGTATCTAAAAGACTTGCTTCTTGTTGTAAATCTTCTAAACTGTGATCATATTGAAAATACAAATTTATTGTTAACGGAGATTTTGATAAGCCCTCTTCACCAGGAGTGTAATAAATTAAGGATTGTCCTAAATTTCCATATACGAGTTTACCTGAATTAGATTTCCAAAATAGCCTTGGTTCAATTTTTACACCATCTAAATAATATTTTTTATAATTTGTTCCAGTAAGCAAAACAGAATTATTATTATTATTATTATTCCATTTATTTTTTGTAGTATTAGTATTATTGCTTTCTGCAAAAATCTTGATAATTTCTGTTGTTATCAAATGTTTTTTAAAAAATTTTATATAAAAAGAACTTTTATTATATTTAACAATAACCATTAAATTACAAATTTTGCAACTGTTAACGGATTTAAACAATATTAGATTCCCCTCTTGTTCTACCCTAGTGATAGATTTTAGATCATCATCAGGTCTTAGAATATTAGAATTTAAAATAGAAGAGTCATCGTAGTCTACTTTGTGATTATTTTCATCATAATTGCCGTCGTCGTCATCAAGTTTAGTTACAAACATCTTTACTCTGTAATCTCTTTTTAAAAATTTTCTTACAATCAAAATATTTACATTAACAATAAATTTGTACTCTTGATGTTCAAATAAAGTTGACCCCAATTGGTTAATTGTCAAGTAAATACAGATGTTTTTGTAAGTTGTATCTTTACTAATATTTTTTAATTGAGGATAAAAAATTACAGAATCACCAGAATCGCGAGCAAAAAATTCCGCATCCATTCCGCTTCCTATCTGGAAAGCACCATTATCAGTACCTCCTTTTATTTTCCATTTTATTTTAGTCTTTACAGGTAATCTAAAAATATGATGGATATTATGTTTACAATAAGATTTAATAAAAATAAAACTTTCTACTTTTAATGTAATCGGTATTGCATCTTTAATACCAAAGTAATAATTATCATCAAAACTAGAAGCTATATTAACGTCAAGATATCTTTGAACATCAAACTCTAAAGACATATTATTATTTGATTCTTGGTTATTTTTTGAATTCTTTAACACTTATCAACTATATATATATGCAATATCTTTTAAATTTTAAGTTTTAATATCAAATTCAAATCTATAAAAAAATTCAAACTGATATATATTTTAGAAAAATATATTATTATTAATTATTAATTATTATTATTCTTGTAAATTGCATTTCATAACTTTTTCTAGTAACCAGATCTTTTCAAATGAACTAATATATGTAAAGACAGATTCCTCTTTATTGGTAAAAATTGCAAAATATTTATTATTATTATTATTATTTTTTGTGTCCAATACAATTACTTTTTTTAGATCCACTACTATAATCATTGAATCAGTTGTTAATGTTTTTTCGAAATATCTTATCATGATGTTAGGATTTTCTTTCAAAGCTTTCAAAGAATTGTACAAAAACTCATCATTGACAACAGATGTTGGTATAAGCAATCTGATTAAAATCCTTTGGTCGATTTTTTCTCTTAATATATTAATAATAGGTTGAACCTCTTTTTTCGTTAACCAGTCTGGGCTACAAAATAAGATTATAATTTCATTTTTGGCATTAATGATTAACTCTCTTATTACTTTTTGTATAGTTGATAAATCCTCGATATTCTCTCTGAATGGCCGATAAATTTCATCTTCATATACTTCTCTATGTTCACCTTGTAAGGATATATTTAATCTATTTATTTCATCTTCGATAAATGTGTCATCAAGATCTTTATTCAATAATTGTGTTAACTTGTAATACCAGAGTAGTGCTGCACTTAAAAACAAGTATGCAAATGCATAAATTACATTCCAGATCCATTCAGTTGTTAAAATTAAATCTTCACTAACAGTAGATGTATATGTATAACCAAAATCTGCAATGGTTACCAAAATCATAGAAACACAAAACAACAACCAATGATAGATAAATGGGTCCTTTCTTGGTAACTTGTAGATGATTAATATAACAATAACAAGTAAAATAGTATCCAGAAGATAATATAAAAGATTTATAGTAATTTCAATATATTGAGAGCTAAAATCTATTCCAACTACAAACATATGGATTGTAGTTATCAATGGTATCAGCGATACACCTATTGTAACTAGGATTATAGACTTTGGATTTATGGATATGCTCTTATCTATATTTTTAAAAGAATTGTATATATGGTATATCAAAAAACCATATCCAAGAAAATAAAAAACTTCAGCTATAGAAGGATACGGAACGGGAATATTTAGAATAAATTGATAAGCCATATACGTCATTTCTCCTATAAACCAAAAGAAAATACCAATAAAAACTGCCTTGAACTTTTGGATTTCAATTTTTTTTATATTCTTGAAAACTAAAAGAACAGAAATAAAAGTACATATTCCTAAGAAAACTAATGTTACCAAACTATTATACTTGTTAGTTTTTTCTACATCTAACATGTATATAATTATATAAATAAATAATGAACTTATAGAAGCTGTAAGTAAAAAACCAAAGAATAGGTATTTAAGTTCATATTTTATTCTAAATATTGAATTTGATTTAGAATAATCAATAACATTCACTAAATATAGTAAGAAACTATAGTTTATTTACTTTTTTAGTAATCATCTTTTCTTCATTTTTATCTATATAGCAATAGTATCTGATTGAACAAATAGAGAATTATTTTTTCACCATTTATAATGAATTTAAAATACACTTTGAACAGCATTATAAAAATAACACTAAATGATAAAAATTGATAAAATTTTTCGGCGCCGAAAAATTTGAGGCAGCTTAGATCTTTTTCTTTTCCTTGTAAAGAATATCTATCTGGTTGTG